>JADFNG010000020.1 GCA_022563505.1 Pseudomonadota bacterium
ACGACCCGGTAGAACGTCTCGGACGGTCCGATCATGCCAAGGTCCGTGCGTGCACGCTCTTCTGCCGCATCGCGGCCATGTTTGAGGTTGATCACTTCTGCATCGAGGATGGCATTTCGCGCCCGCAACGAATCATTCTCCACTCGCTGTCGCTCTACGGCAAGACGAAGATTGTGCGTCTTTCGATAGCCATCGTCGGCTAGCCACAGCCGCCCCTGCAGCGTGAACCCCATGATTATCAGTAGCATCATTATCCAGCGTGTGCTCATGCCGGTTCCCCAAGTTTCTTCTGGCTACGGCACCGCGACCGAAAACGCCGATGCACCGGCATATCGGGCTTCGCGGCCCAGTTCCTCTTCGATGCGCAACAGCTGATTGTATTTGGCCATTCGGTCCGAGCGGGACAATGAGCCGGTCTTGATCTGCGTTGCTCGTGTACCCACTGCAAGGTCCGCGATGGTGCTGTCCGAGGTCTCCCCCGAGCGGTGCGATATCACCGCAGAATACCCTGCCTCTATAGCCATAGTAATTGCATCAAGAGTTTCAGATAAGGTACCGATTTGGTTGGGTTTTATCAAGATCGAATTGGCTATTTTCTCATCGATGCCGCGTTGCAGTATGCGTGTATTGGTGACGAACAGATCATCCCCCACCAACTGGATACGCTGGCCGAGTCGCTTTGTGAGCTGCTGCCAGCCCTCCCAGTCTCCCTCATCCATGCCATCCTCGATCGAGATAATAGGATAGGAATCCGCCAGATCCGCCAGAAAATCGCAGAAACCCGCCGCATCATAATCGCGCCCTTCCGCGCTCAGCCGGTATTTTCCGTCCTCGTAAAACTCCGAACTGGCCACATCGAGGGCCAGGTAAATCTCGCTACCGGCCTTGAAGCCCGCAATTTCAATGGCTTTGAGAATCGTGTCGAAAGCCGCACGATTGGACGGCAGGTCCGGTGCAAATCCGCCTTCATCGCCCACCGCCGTGCTGAGTCCTTGCGCACGCAACACGCTCTTCAAGGCGTGAAATATTTCGGCCCCGTAGCGTAGCGCCTCTTTGAAGTTCGGTGCACCGACCGGCAGAATCATGAATTCCTGGATATCAACATTGTTATCCGCATGGGCACCGCCGTTGATGATGTTCATCATCGGCACCGGCATCACAACATCGTCGCCCAGGCAACGAAACAGAGACATTCCTGCTGAATCCGCGCAAGCGTGAGCGCAGGCCAGCGATACCGACAGCAAGGCATTGGCACCGAGATTGCGCTTGTTGTCCGTGCCATCGAGATCCCGCATGCACTGGTCGACCGCTCGCTGATCCGCAAACTCGCTCGCCAGAAGCGCATCACGGATGACGGTGTTCACGTTTGTGACCGCCTTGATAACGCCTTTGCCGCCGTAACGTGCCTTGTCGCCATCGCGGAGTTCAACGGCTTCTCGAGATCCCGTTGATGCACCCGACGGGACAGCCGCCCGTGCGGTGGTTCCGTCGGCCAGCGTGACCTCCGCTTCGATCGTGGGATTGCCACGCGAGTCGAGTATTTCCCGGCCATGAATATCGGAAATTTTGATCATTGTTGTTCCTGTAGCAGTGACTCTTGCCGCCAGGGCATGACGTTATATCGGCTTCGCGGAGAAGCGCATTCAGGCACCAAGACCGTACTGTGCTTCCTGAAATTCAGTCTTCTTCACGGTCGCATCAATCGCCTGCAGAATCTCAAGCAACGCGCGCATTTTGTCGAGCGGCCAGGCATTCGGGCCGTCAGACAGCGCCGTTGCCGGATCCGGGTGCGTCTCCATGAATAATCCGGCGACCCCTGCTGCCGTCGCAGCACGCGCCAATACCGGCACAAATTCGCGCTGCCCACCGGATGCCTTGCCCTTGCCGCCCGGCAACTGCACCGAATGGGTTGCATCGAAGACCACCGGGCAACCCGTGCCACGCAGCACGGCCAGACTCCGCATGTCGGAAACAAGATTGTTGTAACCGAAGGTAAATCCACGCTCGCAAACCATGATGTCCTCATTGCCCGTCGAACGCGCCTTGTCCACAACGTTTTGCATTTCCCACGGTGACAGGAACTGGCCCTTCTTGATATTGACCGGCTTGCCCGCGCTTGCGACCCGTAAAATGAAGTTGGTCTGGCGGCAAAGAAATGCAGGCGTCTGCAATACGTCGACGACGTCGGTCACCTCGTCAAGCGGCGTGTCCTCATGCACATCCGTCAGAATCGGTACGCCAATCTGGGCACGCACCTCAGCCAGTATGCGCAAACCCTCTTCCATGCCCGGGCCGCGATATCCCTCCTGGGAACTGCGATTCGCCTTGTCAAATGATGACTTGTAGATAAACGGCATACCCAGTTCATCCGTCATCTCTTTCAATGCACCGGCCGTATCAATGGCCATGGCCTCGCTCTCGACCACGCAGGTACCCGCAATCAGGAATATCGGTTTGTCGTGACCGACGTCAAACCCTGCCAGCTTCATGCTTGGACCGCCTGCGGAAGTTTGCCGCGGTGATGTTCAAGCGCAGCCAGCACAAAACTGGTGAACAAGGGGTGACCGTCACGTGGATTGGAGGTGAATTCCGGGTGAAACTGACTGGCCATGTACCAGGGGTGCTGCGGCAACTCAATCATCTCCACCAGGTCATCGACCGACAGGCCGGAAAAACGCATGCCGGCTTTTTCCAGCACGTCGCGGTAATTGTTGTTCACTTCGTACCGGTGTCGATGTCGTTCGAAAATTTCCGTCTTGCCATACACCTTTGCCGCCAGAGAATCCTCTTGCAAATTGATGCGCTGCGCGCCAAGACGCATCGTCCCGCCAAGTTCCGACTCGTCCGATCGTGCTTCGATTTCACCGCTCGCGGTTTGCCATTCAGTGACCAGTGCAACCACAGGATGTGGCGTCTTGCGATTGAATTCAGTGCTTTGTGCTCCTTCGAGCCCGGCAAGATTGCGCGCCGCCTCGATGACCGCTATTTGCATGCCCAGGCAAATTCCCAGATACGGAGTCAGGGTCTCACGGGCGAATTTTGCCGTCATGATTTTGCCTTCAATGCCGCGATCACCGAATCCGCCCGGCACAACGATACCGTCCATGTCGCGCAGACAATCCGTGCCGTTCGCCTCAATGTCCTCGGATTCCAAATAATGGATATTGACCCGGGTCCGCGTCTGAATACCGCCGTGTAACAGTGCTTCCGTCAGGGAAAAATAGGCATCGCGCAAGTCAATGTACTTGCCGACCATCGCGATATTGACTTCGCCTTGGGGGTTTTCCTTCGCCTCGACAATCGCACTCCATTCTTTCAGGTCGGCCGGCGGCAGATCCAGTCGCAGCTGGTGAGCCACAATTTCATCCAGGCCCTGCGCCCTCATAATTTCCGGGATTTTGTATAAATCATCGACGTCGTAAGCCGATATAACGGCTTTCTCGGGAACATTGGTAAACAGCGCAATCTTCCGGCGCTGCTCGTCCGGCAATATTTTTTCCGAGCGACAAACCAGGATGTCCGGCTGAATACCAATGGAGCGTAATTCTTTCACCGAATGCTGCGTGGGCTTGGTCTTGATCTCCTTCGCCGTGGCGATATACGGCACCAGCGTCAGGTGCACGTAGACGACATGGTCCCGCCCGAGTTCCACACCCATTTGCCGAATGGCCTCCAGAAATGGCAACGACTCAATGTCACCCACCGTGCCGCCAATTTCGACCAGGCAAATGTCGGCGTCACCCGCGCCCCGTTGCACGCTTTCCTTGATTTCGTTGGTAATGTGCGGAATGACCTGCACCGTCGCACCGAGGTAGTCACCACGGCGCTCTCTCGCAATCACGGTCTCGTAGATGCGCCCGGTCGTAAAATTGCTGTTCCGCCCCGTCGTTGTACGTACAAAACGTTCGTAATGGCCCAGATCCAGATCCGCTTCGGTGCCGTCCTCGGTCACAAAAACTTCGCCGTGCTGAAAGGGGCTCATGGTCCCCGGGTCCACATTGATGTACGGATCCAGCTTGATCATGCTGATCGTCAAACCGCGCGACTCCAGGATCGCGCCCAGACAGGCAGACGTGATCCCCTTGCCAAGAGACGAAACCACACCGCCCGTGATGAATACATAAGATGTCATGTATGAAGCCTGTATGAAGCGGCGGGAAAATAACAAAGGCCCGGGTAAAAACACCTGTTCAGCCGCCACCGGGCGGCACGAACAAACATTTTTGCGGACCTGAATACACCACTGATCCGTGCGCTCAGTGGTGTCTGATCAAGACCCGTCATTTGAGTAAAGACGGTGTTGCAAGTTAGCAGATCGGCGCATTTATCACAATATTCGAACACCACAATTAACCCAAAACAGGCGTTCCATGCCGCTAAAGTCGCGCTAAGAGACCATCTCGGTCGTCGGCGACAGTGATTCTGCGGACCCGTGTGCTAAAAACTGATTTGGGCGGACTCTATATCGAGCAAGTTTTCTCCGCCGTCTTCGAGAACATCCGGGCGTCGCCAATAAGCGAATTGGGGTGTCCAGTCGGACTCGCTCACTCCGCCAAGACCGAGCAGGCTCCACATGGAGCAATAAATATCACCTGGGCCAAAACTGGCGGAATTCTTCCTGCGGATTTTGTCGCCACTGCGCGTGTATACAACCGCCCCAGGCGCGTTGTCCGAACCCTCCATTACGCTTTGCTCGTGAATGTAGTTGCCGCCGGAATGTGAGGCCAGACGGAATCGCCATCCTCTTGAGTTCGCGAATTCGCGCTGCAGTGTCGGTGCATCCCTGGATACCAGAAAAACCGGCATCACGGATTCGAGGTGCGGGACGAAACCGTTAAAACCGTCTGCCCACAGGGTGCAATAGCGGCAGCCCTGGCCCATGTTATGGATGACCAGTAAACTATCCTGGTCGCCGAACATATCCAGCAAAGAGATTTCGCCATCCAGCGTGGTAAACGTGTAGTTCGGAACAACTTCCCCGCTGGCAGCTTTTCGTAATTCATGCAACTGGCTGGTCAACGCAAAGATCTGTCGTTCAATGTTGGTGATTTTTTCACTCCCCATGACGCCTCCCCCTGTTTTTCTGCATTCATGTTATCGCCGGGCGACCCTTCCAGCAGATCTGGTAGCCTTTTTCTGCGCTGAATTCGTCAGCAATCCACAGGTCTGCAACGGCAACCAGCTTGTCAGCCGCAAAAAGCAGTGGGATACGCGCCCGCATCCACGGCACGACCGCTGCATCCTGTAACAGTTTCTTGAGCTTGTGCGTGTGCTCGCGGCCGATGGGGCGAATACTCTCGCCACCGATGCGGAAACGGATATTCAGGCCGGATTTAATCGCCTCTGGAGCAATGCCTGTACGGCCCGATGTCGCGAGGCTCAGTGAGCCGAGACCGCAATCCAGGTCGATCCGTCCCCCCTCTCGCAGCAGCTCTGCGGGAGCATCATTGGTTCGCGGTTCTCCTGCCGCGAGCAAATAGATCTTGCCACGATAGCGCCGCGCTTCAGCGCCGCGCCATTTGACCAGTGGCTGGGCATCATCGCGGGCGCCCATCAATTCATCGACAATCTGCGCCAGCCGAGTTGCGGGCGGCGGCGGCAAGCCGAGCCGGCGAACAGCATATCGCAACAGGTTCCGCTGCCGTGCGGGCGTAAGCTGCACCAGCGCGGAAATTTCCAGCCGCTGGACGTCACCCGCCATTTGCAAGTCAGCCTGCGCCAGATCGCCAAGCAGGTCATTGGCCTCGCCGGCGAGTTCGGCACTGCGTGTCAACCGACCGACCAGTGCCGGCCAGCGTGATTCCAGTCTTGGCACAATTTCGTTGCGCAGAAAATTTCGGTCGAAGCGGTTTTCCCGGTTCGACGGGTCTTCGACCCACGACAATTTTGCCTGCTTCGCATAGGCTTTGATCCGTTCTTTGCTCACGCCGAGCAACGGTCGTACCAGTCGCCCTTTCGCAAATGGCCGTGACTTGCCGATGGCTGATAATCCAGCCGGTCCGCTGCCACGAAAAAGATTCAGCAACAGGGTCTCGGCCTGGTCGCTTGCATGATGCGCGCTCAGGAGCCAGTCATTCTCCTGCATCACCTGTGCGAAAATACGGTATCTTGCCGCCCGCGCCGCTGCTTCCGGTCCCATGCCGGAAGCCTCCGTCATGTCTGCCTGGCGGACGATGTATTCAACACCCAGCGATGCTGCAAATGCCCGGCAATGACGCTCCCAGGCGGCCGATTCTTCGCAAAGCTGGTGGTCAACGTGAATAGCAACGATGGGAATTGATGCCTCGATTCGGCACAGCGCATGCAGCAATACCGTCGAGTCAATGCCACCGCTGAAGGCGACCGCGTATCGCCCAGGCGACTGACCGTCAGCAACCAGCGCCGTCAAACAATCCTCGAGGGTTCGGGTAATGGATACCATGGCATAGCCCGTGTTAAATCACTGCGAAAGCGGGACCTCGGTAGCAGCGCGCGCAGGCTCCTACGTTTCCTTGTATTGTCCGAAATTCGCCAGCCGTCGCTGACGCTCTTCAAGCAACTGGTCTGTGTCGAGCTTGTCGAGATCGTCCAGATGCTTCAGCAGCGCGTTGCGCAATACATCAAACATAGCACCCGGATCCCGGTGCGCCGCACCGAGAGGTTCCGGTAAAACTTCATCAATCAGGCCGAATTTATCCAGGCTCTGCGCCGTTATACGCATCGCCTCCGCGGCCTCCTCTGCCTTTTCAGCGCTCTTCCACAGGATCGACGCACAACCTTCCGGTGAGATCACCGAGTAGATACTGTACTCAAGCATCAACAGGCGATCGCCGACACCGATGGCCAGTGCCCCGCCGGAACCACCCTCTCCAATGACCACACTAATGATGGGCGTCCGCAATCCAGCCATCAAATAGAGACTGGAGGCGATCGCCTCGCTCTGGCCGCGTTCCTCCGCGCCCAGTCCCGGATAGGCACCCGGCGTGTCAATAAACGTGATGACGGGCAATGAGAATTTTTCCGCCAGCCGCATGAGGCGCTGCGCCTTGCGATACCCTTCCGGTTTCGCCATGCCGTAGTTGCGTCTCACCCGCTCCTTCGTATCGCGTCCTTTCTGGTGTCCGATAAACATGATCGACCGGCCGTCGAGCCGGCCAATGCCACCAATAATTGCCGGATCGTCTGCAAACATGCGATCGCCGTGCAATTCCTGAAAATCGGGCGAAAGTTTGCGCAGATAGTCGGCGGTATACGGTCGCAACGGGTGACGCGCAAGTTGCGCGACCTGCCATGCACTCAGTTTGGAAAAAATACTCCGCGTCAGTGTTTCGCTCTTGCCTTTGAGTCGCTCAACTTCTTCACTGATATTGATTCCGGAATCATTACCGACAAAGCGCAGCTCATCGATCTTCGCTTCGAGCTCGGCGATTGGTTGTTCGAAATCCAGAAATTGAAGATCCATCAAAAACTCAACGTCGTCTTGAATAAAGGCCCATGCACTGCTCTGCCACGCGCGGCAACCGCCGCCCGGGCCGGCACTCTACATTAAATCGCGACCGGGCGCATAGAGCAAGCGAACACTGTTTCTTCCTAGCAATTCCGTGAGCTTATCGCGCAATTCGCGACTCGGTCTCACCTTCCAATCCGGCCCCAGCTGCAAGCGTGCCGCCGCATCATTGCCGGTATACTGGACTGCGACATCGCAGCTGCCCTCGCGGTAGGGTAATAGCACATCATGCAGTTGCGCCAGCATCTGCGGACCCTGGCCATTGGGCGACAGCTTCAAAACCATGCTCTTGGCGCGCGTTTCGATAACGCGATCGAGGAGCAGCACATTCTTCACATTCACCTGCCAGCCGCCGATAAACTCGTCGTAGCGCAATGCGCCGCTAACGACGATGATTTCGTCTCTGCTGAGCAGATGCCGAAATTCCTGAAATGCCTCACTAAAGAGAGTCACTTCGAGTTGCCCGGTGTCATCATCGAGCACCACGGTAACCCGGTTGCCACGCTTGCGAATGTCCATCACAAGGCCGGCGACGGTAACCTCTCTCTTGGGTTGGGCGTAGCTGCGCTCGCCACCGCTGGATGGCGGCGGCGGTTCAGAATTCAGATCCGCGAGTTTCGCATCGATGAAAAAGCTGGCATCGTCACGTACCGCATCGAAGGGATGTCCGGACAGATACAGCCCCAGCGCTTCCTTTTCATTGGCCAGCAGTTCACTTTCGTTCCACTCGATAAACTCTTCAGTCTTCTCAGGGACCACCTCCGCAACCGGCTCGGCCAGACCGAACATGTCATTCTGGCCAGCAGCCCGGGCGCGGGCCTCCTGGTCAGCACTTTTGATTGCCTCCGGCATCTCTTGCACCAGCCCCCGCCGGCTGTAGCCGAGCACGTCAAACGATCCCGCCTTGAGCATCGCTTCCAGCGCCCGCCGGTTGACTTTTTCCAGGTCAACACGCCGACAGAATTCTCTCAGGCTCGTAAACGATCCATTCTTTGACCGTGCCGCGATAACAGCTTCCACAGCTCCGCGACCGACCCCCTTGATCGCGCCCAGACCGTACAGAATCGTATTCTCACCGGTCACACTGAAGAGGTATTCCGAGCGGTTGATGCAAGGCGCCCGAAGTTCAAGGCCGAGTTGCCGGCAATCATCCTTTAGCATGACAAGTCGATCGGTGTTGTCGATATCCGCACTCATCACTGCAGCGATAAAGGCCGAGGGATAATGTGCTTTCAGATACGCCGTCTGGTAAGCCAGCAAAGCATAAGCCGCCGAATGCGATTTATTGAAACCGTATCCTGCAAATTTTTCAATGAGGTCAAAAATTCGCGTTGCAGTCGCCTCGGCGACCCCGCGCTCGCAGGCACCACCAACAAACACCTCGCGCTGCTTGGCCATTTCCTGCGCGTTTTTCTTACCCATGGCACGCCGCAACAGGTCCGCGCCGCCCAGGGTATATCCGGATAACACCCGGGCAATCTGCATCACCTGTTCCTGGTACAGAATGACACCGTAGGTCTCCTCCAGCACCGGTTTCAGATCGGGATGAAAATAATCAATGTCCATCTTGTTAACGCCGTGCCGGCGCACGATGAAGTCATCCACCATGCCCGATTGCAACGGCCCCGGACGAAACAGGGCCACCAGCGCGACCAGGTCATCGAAATGGTCGGGCTGCATGCGCTTGATCAGGTCTCGCATACCGCGCGACTCCAGCTGAAACACGGCAGTCGTCTTGCAGGAGCACAATAATTCGAAAGTAAGCGGGTCCTCCATGGGTATGTCATCAAGGCAAAATGGATCATCGGGCCGGGTTTTATTAACGCTTCGCACAGCCCAATCGATTATGGTCAACGTGCGCAGCCCCAGGAAATCAAACTTGACCAGGCCGGCCGCCTCAACATCGCCCTTGTCGAGTTGGGTGACAACATTGATGCCGCCCTCTTCGCAGTACAGCGGCGTAAAGTCGGTCAGCTTGCTGGGTGCGATAACCACACCACCAGCATGCTTGCCAGCATTGCGCACCAGTCCCTCAAGGGACTTCGCCAGATCAATGATTGCCCGCACTTCCTCATCGTCACGATACATTGCGGCCAGTTCAGGCTCCTGCTCCAGTGCTTTATCCAGCGTGATGCCAATCTCAAAGGGCACCTGTTTCGCGATGCGATCGACAAACCCGTACGGTTGACTGAGAACACGACCCGCATCGCGAATGACGGCTTTCGCTGCCATCGTGCCGTAGGTAATAATCTGCGATACCCGATCGCGCCCGTAGCGATCTGCCACATATTCGATGACCCGATCCCTGCCCTCCATGCAAAAATCGATGTCGAAATCCGGCATCGACACACGTTCCGGGTTCAGGAAGCGTTCGAACAGCAGGCCATGCTCCAGTGGATCCAGATTCGTGATGCCAAGCACGCAGGCAACCAGCGAACCAGCACCCGACCCACGACCCGGTCCCACCGGGATCTTTTCCTTTTTCGCCCAGCTAATAAAATCGGCGACGATCAGGAAGTAACCCGCAAAGCCCATGTCACAAATCACCGCCAGTTCGCTGCTCAGGCGTTGCTCGTACGGCGCCCTTTCCGGACCTGCTTTGTCCGCATCCATCTGGCCGGATTGCAGCTTCCGCGCCACAAATGCATCGAGACCGAGCTTCGCCTCGGCACGCAGGTAATCGTCTGTCGTCGTCCCCTCCGGCACCGGAAATACCGGCAGGAAGGATTTACCCAATTGCAGCTCAAGGCTGCAGCGCTTCGCAATTTCAAGCGAATTCGTAAGGGCTTGCGGAACATCCGCGAACAATGCGGCCATCTCATCGCTGCTCTTGAGGTATTGCTGCTCACTGTACAGGCGCGGCCGGTTCCCGTCGGCCAAAGTACGACCATCGTGAATGCAGACTCTCGCCTCATGCACATCGAAATCATCTGCAGTCAGAAAACGCACGTCGTTGGTCGCAACAACCGCTACCGAAAATTCATGGGCAAGCGATAACGACTGTTGTACGCACTCTTCTTCATTGCTGCGGCCAGTACGGATCAGCTCAAGAAAAAATCGATCGTCGAAAAGATCACGCCAGCCTGACAGCAATTGCGAGGCGACGTCATAATGACCGCCAATGAGGTTGCGGCCAATATCACCTTCCCGACCGGCTGACAGCGCGATCAAACCCTCGCAGGATTCCCGGTCAAGCCAGTCTTTTTGCATACGGGGAATGCCGCGAAGTTGCCCTTCCAGCCAGCTGCGGGTCACGAGTCGAGTCAGATTCCGGTAACCGACAAGGTTTTGGCAGAGCAGCACAATGCTGTCGTGGCGATTATCGTCGGTCGGATCCGCAATGCGCACATCGGTACCAATAATCGGCTTTACGCCGTTTTCCAGTGCCTTGCGGTAAAATTTCACCAGCGCGAAAATATTGCCCTGATCGGTTAACGCCACCGACGGCATGGCGCCCGATGCACAGTGTTGCATCAGTGACGGAATTCGCACCGTACTGTCAACGATCGAATATTCAGTATGCACATGCAGGTGAACGAATGGATTCGTCATATCTGCATCGCGGCTAAAATCGAATTTTGACAGGCTTGATGGGTCATATGGCTACACGCTTGTGCTCGCTGGAATTCTAACCCGAATGACTGCCGCAACATTATTTATTCGCGGCGCCTTGCTCCAGGGCCGTTTCAGTTGTCTGCCGGCATCCGTAACGGCCTGAAACTCCGCCGATGCTGCTGGCATGGCCCCAGCCGTTCGATGCTGCGCAGATGCCCGGCGGTGCCATAACCTTTGTGTTGCGCAAATCCATAGCCCGGGAAAACACCATCCATGCGCTTCATCATCGCATCGCGCTCCACTTTGGCGATGATCGATGCAGCGCTGATCGTCGCGACCTTACCATCACCGCCTGGCACGGCCTCGCCACTCAACTGCCGTCCGGACAAACGAAGATCGGGCAGACGATTGCCGTCAATTCGCACATAATCCGGAACGACAGAAAGGCCGAGAAGGGCTCGCCGCATCGCCAGCATCGTGGCCTGGAGAATATTCAGACAGTCAATCTCCGCAGCATCTGCCCAGGCAATAGACCATGCCAGCGCATGCTCCCTGATTTCTCCCGCCAGCCTGTTACGCGTTTTCTCTGTCAGCTTCTTCGAATCGTCGAGTCCATCGATGCTGCTGCCTGCAGCCAATATCACCGCAGCCGCGACAACCGGCCCTGCCAGCGGCCCGCGGCCCACCTCGTCGATACCGGCAACCAGGCCGCAAGCCGCGTCGCGCGGCGGCAATTCGCGCTCGCTCTTCATCAGCGAGATTCAGTGGCAATATTCATCACCGCTTCGGCTGCCCGTGCATCGGCGCCACGACTCAGTGCATTGCGCAAGGCCGCGAACGATGCCGCGATCTCGGCACGCCTCCCGGGGTCATCAAGCAGGCCTCCAACCGCATCACTCAAAGCCTGCGGCGTGGCAGCGTCTTGCAGAAATTCAGGCACCAGCGGTTCCTGCGTCAGGAGATTCGGCAAAGTAACGTATTTCACCTTGAGCAAATTGAAGGTCCTGACAATATAGTAGGTCAAGGCTGCTACGCGATAGGCTGCCACGATCGGCCGGCACAGCAACGCGGCCTCGAGTGCCGCCGTACCCGACGCGAGCAAGACGACATCGGCGGCGGCGATGGCACTGTGTGCCTCGCCATCAATGACGGTAAAACGCTTCGCGACGCCCTGCTCCACGAGATGCGCTGCAAACAGGCGACGTGTTTCTTCGCTCGCCAGTGGCGCAATGAAACCAATATCCGGAAAGCGTTCGCCGAGACGCTTTGCGGCAGCCGCAAACACCGGACCAAGACGAGCAACCTCGCCGACCCGGCTGCCGGGCATGACGGCCACGACCATTGCAGTGCCAAGGCCGTGCCTTCTGCGCTCCTGCGAGCGATCGAGGCTTGCCGGGATATTATCGGCCAACGGATGTCCCACAAAATCGGCGCGCACCTGGTGACGGTCGTAAAATGCTTTCTCAAACGGCAATAGACAAAGTACTTTATCAGCGGCCCTGGCTATTTTCCGAACTCGACCCTGGCGCCATGCCCACACCGACGGGCTCACGTAGTGCACGGTCCGAATGCCGTTGTTGCGAAGGCGTTTTTCCAGACCCAGATTAAAATCGGGCGCGTCGATACCTACGAAGACATCGGGTGGCGACTTGATCCATTGGCTACCGATACGACGCCGCAACCTGAGCAAGCGGGGAATTTCCCTGAGGGGTTCAACCAGCCCCATGACGGAGAGTGCTGCTGCGTCCTCCCAGACATCGCAGCCGGCTTCCTTCATCAATGGACCGGCGATGCCTTCGAATACAGCTTCCGGGTCGCGTTTAAGAATCTCGCGCATCAGTCCGACGCCCAACAGATCGCCGGAGGCCTCACCAGCGACTAGAGCGATACGCACTCTTGCCTACCTGACGATGCCGCGATCAGAACTCGCAAGCGACAGCAGTAGCAGTTCGAGCTCCGGCTGGTTGCTGACGAGTTTCTCAATCTCGATTATCGCGTCCGCAAGTTTGAGGCCTTTGCGATACACGATGCGATAAGCGTTCTTGATATTGCGAATCTGCTCCGTCGTAAACTCGCGTCGTTTCAATCCCTCGCTGTTTATCCCGCGGGGAACCGCTGGCTGACCCGACACCAGCGTGTAGGCAGGAACATCACGATTGCAACCGGAATACATGCCGAGAAAACTGTGCGCGCCCAGGTGGCAAAACTGGTGCACGCCGGAAAACCCCGCCATGATGACCCAGTCGCCGACATGCACATGTCCCGCAAGTGTCGCGTTATTGGCAAAAATCGTGTTGCTGCCGATCTGGCAATCGTGGGCAATGTGCACGTAAGCCATGATCCAGTTGTCGTCACCCATGCGGGTGACCCCTTCATCCTGAATGGTGCCGCGACTGATCGAACAATATTCACGAATGGTATTGCGGTCGCCTATTTCCAGCCGCGTTCGCTCATACGCATACTTTTTATCCTGCGGATCGCCACCGATAGAGGCAAACGGATAGATGTGATTGTCACGACCAATTCGAGTCGGGCCAGCGATGACCACATGGCTGTCAATTCGGGTACCCGTCGCAATCTCAACATCATCGCCAACAATCGCGTAAGCACCAATTTCAACGTCATCGGCAATCGCTGCAGAAGCGGAAACAATGGCGCTCGCGTGAATCATTAAATGCGGCGGCCGGGAGCGCACAGTATGCGGGCTGTCACGACTTTTTTGCCATCAACGCTGGCGGTACAGGCGTAACGCCACATGCCGCGCACGATCCGCTCGACCTCGACCACAACTTCCAGTTGATCGCCGGCATAAACCGGATGGCGAAACTTCGCGTTGTCCACGCCAACCAGGTAATAAAGCGGCTTGGGCTCCACATCACCCGCGGTAATATGCGACAAAACGCCGCCCGCCTGCGCCATCGCCTCAATAATCAGGACGCCGGGAAAAATCGGCTTGCCGGGGAAATGACCCTGAAAAAAGGGCTCGTTTATCGATACATTCTTGATGGCTGTGAGCGACTTACCCGGTATGCATGCGGTAATTTTGTCGATCAGGAGAAACGGAAAACGATGCGGCAGCAAGCGCATGATATCCGTCGCATTTAACGTAATGGCATCATCCGTCATTGTTCTTGTTCACTTTTTCCAGTTGTTTGACACGCTCGACCAGCTTTCCGATACGCCGAAATCTCGCCACCTTTTGCTTCCAGTCGCTGCTCTTTTCTGCAGGAAAATGGGCTGCATAGAATCCAGGCTCCGTAATATCCCTGGTTGCGATGGCTGCCGCGCCCAGGATCACATCATCACAAATTGTGACATGGCCGAAAACACCTGCGCGCCCGGATAACATACAACGCTTGCCAATGACGACGCTGCCGGATATTCCGACCGTCGCTGCAATCGCCGTATGCTCACCGATGCGTACATTGTGGGCAATTTGAATCAGATTATCGAGGCGTACGCCATTCTCGATGACGGTGTCGTCAATGGCGCCCCGATCAATGGTGGTATTAGCGCCGATTTCGACATCGTCGCCAATCCGCAGGCCACCGACCTGGGGGACCTTGAACCAACCCGAATCGGTACGCGCATTGCCAAAACCGTCAGCGCCCAGTACTGCGCCTGGATGAACGATCGTTCGCCGGCCAATCGAGACATCCTGCACCAGCGTCACATTGGCAACCAGTCGCGACGCTGTACCCAGCGTGCATCGATCCCCAATGACACTTCCCGGGCCAACAAAAACATCCTCGCCGATCACGGAATCTGCGCCGATAACCACCGCTGCTGCGATCTGTGCAGATGCGGCAATCTGTGCAGAAGTCGCAATCACTGCACTGGCATGCACGCCGGAAATCACTGCTGGCGACGGAAAGAGCACGGACGCAATGCGTGCATAGGTCAGATAGGGATCGTCCGCTATCAATACTGCGGTTGGACAAGCATCGGCATCGCTTGCGGTCAGGACCACGACGGACGCAGCCGTTGCCTGCAACTGCGACTTATATGCAGCATTGGCGAGAAAACTGACCGAACCCCGGCCGGCCGCGGACAACGTGGATACTTTGAACACCTCGACCTGCGGATCACCGAGCAACTCGCAGCCGAACTGCGTCGCCAATTCTCCGAGCTTAGCCGGCATGCCTCACCCGGGCTCCTTAACTTCTATGAATCAGTTGTTATTTGCTGCTTTGAACTTTGCCTCCATCGACTGCAACACCAATTCAGTGATGTTTACACTCGAGCTGGCAAAGAGTACACCGTCACCAAGGATTATATCGAATCCTGCTGCCTGGGCGTACGCCTGCACTTCCTGCAACAAAGAGCGCTGCAATTTGCCGAGCTCTTCATTTCGACGCAGGTCCAGGTCTTCCCTGAATTCACTCTGCAGCCGGAGTACCTCTCGCTGCATGTCACGCAAGTTTTTTTCCGCGGTGCGACGTTCCGTCTCGCCCATTACCGCGACGTCGCGCTGAACTCTCGCGGTCAGCTCTTCGTATTCTTTTTGCTTTGCAATGATCTCACGCTGACGCGGCTGGAATTCCTGCTCCAGCTCGTCCATGGCGGTCCTGGCCTGCGGCGCCTTCTCCATCAGATCAGGCACGCTGACAACACCGACCTTCAATTCCTGAGCGGCGGCGGGCGAAACAAAGATTACGATCAATGTCGCCGCAGCGACTGCTCTTGCAAAATTACGCATAACAAAACTCATATTACTATCCAATCCTTAAAATGCTTGACCGATAGAGAACTGAAAACGCTCTATCTCATCCCCATAAAATCTGTCGTTCCCCTTGAATTCATTCAACGGCCAGGCGTAGCTGAATCTAAACATGCCAAGCGGTGCTAACCACTGCAGCGCCACACCCACCGATGTCTTCAATTCATTGAAATCAGGCTTGTACTCTACCGGGCTGCCCAGTTTGTCCGCAAACGAAACTTCGCCGGTGTTAAATACGTTGCCGATATCGTAGAACAAACTGGCCCTGGCCTGACTGGCAAACCGGTCGGGCAGCGGGATTATAAGCTCTAGTTGACCCGCAACCAACACATTACCGCCATATGGACGACCAAAACTGTCCCTCGGGCCCAGCCATGACTCCTTGTAGCCGCGCACTGACTGAGGCCCACCACCGAAAAACTGCTTAAATGGTGGCAGGGCGGTGGTATCACCGAGCGCCTTGCCCATGGCAAATTCTGCATTCGCCCGCAGTGCCCAGGGGCCGTAGATCGGGAAATATTTTGTAGCATTGTAGCGTGCCGTCCAGAACTCCACGTCGCTGCCCGGGCTGGCCAGCGATGCGAAAACCTGATGCCGGCTGCCGCGGTTGGCGAACAGGCTGCGGTTGCGGCTGTCGTAAGACCATCCGGCAACCAATTCCACTGAAGCAAAGTCGGTGCCGAAAAACACGACACCACTGCCAACGTCTTCCACGAAGGGATCGCCGTTGTTACGCACCCAGTCCTGGGCCTGCTGCGTACTCCGCGTCGATGCGAGCAACTCATTGCTCTGGTAGTTCACGCCAAAGCTCAACCTCTGAAAGTCGCTGATGGGGTAACCGTAGTTCAGCGTCAAGCCTATACTCGTGGTCGAAAAATCCGAAGATGCAGACGTAAACTGTGTGATATCTCTGAAATTGATTGACACGGTTCGGCTCACAGCATTGAGCGTACGATAAGGATCCGTATGCGACAACGAGTAGAGCTTTGAAAAGCGTCCCGAGTTTAGTTGCAGTGCCACACGATCGCCGCTGCCGAGGAAATTGGTATGCACGATGCTGCCGTTCAGGATCAGTCCTTGCGATTCAGAAAATCCGAGACCTCCACTGAACTGGCCAGGCATGCGATAAGTTAAATCGAAATCAACATCAACCAGATCGGGACTGCCAGGCACAGGTTTGTTTTCGACTTCGACAGACTCTATATACGGCAATCGCTGCAAAAGGATCTTGGAGCGGTCAATCAGGCGGTTGGAGAGATACGCGCCTTCCGACTGCCGCATCTCTCGGCGCAGCACCTCGTCGTCAACCTGGTCCACTCCATTGAAATTGATGCGTCGCACGTAAACACGACTCCGCGGATCGACGTAAAAAGTGACTGACGTTTCCTTGGTCTCGTGATCGAGTTCAGGTACGGGTTCAATTTCAGCGTTGGCGTAACCTTCCTCTCCGAGACGAAATGACATCAACTCGGCCGAACTGGTCAGCATATTCCAATTGAAAATATCGCCGGGCTTCGCAAGTATCAGTCGTTGCAGTTGCCCCTCCGGCACGACCATTTTGCCGGCCAGTTTTACTTCAGAAATTGTATAGCGTTCACCTTCATGCACATTGATGGTGACGTAAATATCCTTCTTGTTCGGCGATATCGCCACTTGCGTCGATTCAACACGAAAATCAGCATAGCCACGATCCATGTAAAAAGATCGCAGCGTTTCCAGGTCGCCACTCAATGCTTCTTTGGCATAGCGGTCATCCTGTCGGAACCACGATAGCCAGTTTGCCGTGTCCAGCTCAAATCCCTTGCGCACCTGCGCGTCATCGAAGGTGTTATTGCCGACAATATTCACCTGGCGAATGCGCGCCCGATCACCTTCTTTCACCTTGATGTTCACACGCACCGTATTGTTGGGCCGGTCCACAACATCGGTTTCAACAACGACCGCGTACTTGCCCCGGTCGTAATATTGCTCACGCAAAAACATGGTCACGTTGTCGAGTACTGATCGGTCGAAGGTGCGGCCCCGCGCGAGACCAACGCCGCGCAGGGATTCCATCAGGTCTTCCGTCTTGATGTCTTTGTTGCCCTCGATGGTGAAATCTTCGATCGAAGGCCGCTCACGTACCACAATAACCAGCGTCGTACCGTCACGACGCATCTCGATATCATCGAACAGAGACTGCTCATACAGGGTGCGAATAGCCTCTTGAATGCGTATTTCATCAACCCGATCACCCACGTTGATCGGCAGGTAGTTAAAAACCGTTCCCTCGGAGATACGTTGCAAGCCCTCAACACGCATATCGCCCACAACAAACTCTGCCGCCAAAACCTGGCTGAATCCGCATGCCGAAAAACCAGCAAACAAAATCAAGTATCGTTGCCACGATCGAATAGCAGTCTTTCTCCTCACACGATTCCTCATTGTTCCGTTACCGGTGGAGTCCCGGCGATCCCGGTAAATTCATTCGACCAGTATCCTGGCGATGTCATTATAAAATGCATAGCTCATCAATAGAATCAGAGCGAAAATGCCGACTTGCTGGCCGACAATTTGCGAGCGCATTGACAACGGACTGCCCTTTAATCCCTCGATGCATTGATACACGATTTGCCCACCGTCCAGTACTGGAATTGGCAGCAAATTGATCACGCCCAGGCTGATACTCACCAGTGCCAGGAAGCGTAAAAACTGGCTCAGGCCCGCTGATGCCGATGCTCCGGCATATTGAGCAATGTTGATGGGTCCACTGATATTCTTCAGCGACACATCACCGCTCAGCATGCGTCCAAACATCGTCATGGTGAACACCGATGACGACCAGGTCTGTTGCAATGCCTGGCCGACAGCCGCAAACACACCGTATTTTCGCATGTACCAAAAGTCACCCGCGGCGCGGTCAAGCCCGACGCCAAGCAGGCCACTTCGGCTGCCCTCATTATCGACATGGCCCAATGTGACTCTTATATTAAGGGTCACAATGCCACGGATGACTTCCACATCGACGGATTTATCGGGACGCTCGGCAACGATGCGCTGTAAATCGGTGAAGCTGCCCACTCGTTCACCGTCAATCCCGACAATTCGATCGCCTTGCAGAATGCCGGCCGCTTTCGCCGCACCCCCAGGGCTCAAAGAGCCCACCATTGCCGGTGGTTGCCAGGGATAAAATCCCAGCCCCTCGAACAACAGCCCGGGTTCGGTCAGCCTTCCCGCATCGCCGCCAACGTCGATGGTTGCAGACCGCGTTCTGCCAGCTTCGTCCTCTAAAAGCAGTTCGATGCGCCCATCGCTGAGCATCGCGCTGAGCATGGATACCAGCGCGGTCTCCCAGTCAACCGCGTCGCGCTGCTCCACCTTCAGAATGCGATCTCCATATTGCAGACCGGCCTCAGCCGCATAGGAATTCTCCAGCACTTGCCCAACGGCCGGCTTCATTGTCGGCACACCGTTAACGAACAAAATCCAGTACGCCAGGATCGCAAACAAAAAGTTAAATAGCGGGCCTGCCAGAAGAACGGCGATCCGCAGCGGAACCGGTCGATGATTGAATGCCCGTCCCTGGTCCGCCTCATCAACCGGACCCTCGCGTTCATCCAGGAACTTCACGTAACCGCCGAGTGGAATAGCAGAGAGGCAATATTCAGTCCGATCGGCGCCGGCAACACGCATCCAGATCGGCTTGCCAAAGCCGATCGAGAATCGCAGCACCTTCATACCGCACCATCGACCCACAATATAATGGCCGAATTCGTGCACCGCCACCAGGATGCTGATAGCGACGATAAAGGCCAGCAGGTTTGTCAGCATTTCAACCATCAGTGCCTCTTGATTCCGAACAATATCCTGCGCTTAAGCTCTGTCATCACTTTCCTTGTTAAAGCGGTCTCGCACATTGCATACACGATGAGACTGGCCTTGCGAGACGCAGTTCCCTGCGAATCGCAATGCTCGGTGTGCCAGTAGCTTAGGCTTGCCGGCATGAACCGTCGCTGAACAAACGCCACCAGCACTACCCCAGGCCTGCTACAGCAACGCCTGCTGCGAACAAGGTCGAAGCGGCCGTTACGCTATCGATTCGATCCAGCAGTCCACCGTGACCGGGAAACAATTTGCCGCTGTCCTTAATGCCGGCATGTCTCTTGAACATGCTCACCGTAAGATCGCCAATCACGGACAGGAGTCCAATTGCCAGGCAAAAAGGTATCAGGACCGCGATCTTGTTATTGCCCCAAAAGCCATAAGCCACCGCGAGCAGCGAGACCGCAACCAATCCGCCGGCCACGCCTTCCCAGGTCTTTCCCGGACTGATATTCGGCGCAAGTTTCACCCGCCCGAATCTCTTTCCCGCAAAATACGCACCGATGTCGGCCGCCCACACGATGGCCAGGAGAAAGAGAAGCAATGACGGAGACCGCAAGTAAAGCCAATCAAGCGCCACGTAAGCGGGCAGCAAGACGAGTACGCCGCAAATCCAGCCGACCGACTGAGGAATCGTGGTCGGGTAGAAAAACATCCACGCCAGTGCAGTAAACCACCAGCCAATGGCGAGATAGAGCACCAGTTCATACGAAATCGTGCCGGGAACGAGCCACCAGGCGGCGACCTGCAGCGCCACAATGCTGGCAACATAGGTCAGGCGCCCCGGCGTTGCCGAAAATGCCAGAAACCCGGACCATTCCCAGGCGGCCGCAACAAATAAAACGGCAATGACCAGGCGAGCCACCGGCTGCGGCAATTGATATAAAACTATCAGTAACAAGGCAATGGCCACCAGGGCCGAAATCACGCGCTGTTTCAGCATCTCAGGCAATTCCCAGCTGTTTTTGAGTATTACCATAGCGACGCTGGCGACGAGCATAGAACTCCAGCGCCGCGTCGAATACGTCCTCGCTGAAATCCGGCCACAAACAATCGCAGAAATACAGCTCCGCATAGGCAAGATTCCAAAGCAGGAAATTGCTGATCCGCCGCTCTCCGCCAGTCCGTATGAGCAAGTCGGGGTCCGGAACGCCACCGAGCGCCAGTGCCTCTGAAAAAAGCGCTTCGTCAATTTCGCCGATCTGCAATTTACCTTCAGCCACGCCTTCCGCCAACCGCCGAGCCGCATTCACCATGTCCCAACGCCCGCCATAGGCAACTGCCACGATCAGCGTCAAACCGGTATTCGCGGCGGTCCTGGCCTCGGCGGCTTCGATTCTATTGCACAATCGGTCTTGCAATTGCTCACGCGCACCAATAAATCTGAGTTTCACATTATTACGATGCAAGGAATTCAATTCTCGTTGCAACGCCTCAATGAAAAGCCCCATGAGCTTGCTGACTTCGGATTTCGGTCGACGCCAGTTTTCACTGCTGAACGCAAATAATGTCAGGTAGGAGACGCCGCGGCGCGCCGCATGTTCGACAATTTTGCGCACCGGCGCGACGCCGGCGCGGTGACCCGCGTGTCGCGGTTTCGACCGATGTTCCGCCCAGCGGCCATTGCCGTCCATTATGATCGCGACATGCTCGGGAATACTCCCGCCAGCCAGGCTATCCGTCGAAGTTTGTGCTTCAGCTACTGACATCGGACCGCCAATCAGATTTCCATCAACTCGCTTTCTTTTTCCGCGAGGATCTTATCGATGTCGGCGACGTTTTTATCAGTAATGGTTTGAACTTCGTCGTGCGCACGATGTTCATCATCTTCGCCAATCATTTTTTCCTTGAGAAGATCCTTAAGATCGCCCAGGCCATCCCTGCGTATGTTCCTTATCGCAACCCTGGCGCCCTCTGCCTGCTGACGAACAAGACGAATCATATCCTTGCGCCGTTCTTCGGTCAGCGGAGGAAGCGGTACCCGGATAACGGTGCCGGCCGTCGCCGGGTTCAGGCCCAAATCGGAGCCCATGATGGCTTTCTCGATCGGCTGTACCATATCCTTTTCCCATGGCACGACGGACAAGGTACGAGAATCCTCGACATTGACGTTAGCGACCTGTTTCAGGGGCACGGGGTTGCCGTAGTACTCCACGGTAATGTGGTCGAGCAAACTGGTGTGTGCCCGCCCGGTGCGAACTTTGGTCAGTTCCTGGCTGAATGACGCAACACTTTTTTGCATTCGTCCGGTGGCGTCTTTCTTGATGTCATCAATCACGTTTTTTGCCCCTTGGAAATGCTCGCCGCTGCTCGCGCGCTACACTGTTACCAGTGTACCCACATCACTGTCCGTCATTGCCTGCACCAGCGTGCCAGGATGCGTCATATCGAAAATCCTGAGCGGCAGATTATTATCGCGACACATCACCACCGCAGTTGCATCCATGACCTGGAGTTTGTCGCTTAAGAGCTTGTCAAACGAAACCGTATCGTACAGTGACGCCTCGGAATTGAGCCTTGGATCCGAATCGTAAACGCCGCTGACCATCGTGGCTTTCATCAGAACCTCGGCACCTATTTCTATTGCCCGCAAACTTGCGGCTGAATCGGTGGTAAAAAACGGGTTGCCGGTACCCGCAGCCAGAATCACGACCCGACCTTTTTCAAGGTGCCGAACTGCCCGGCGTCGAATGTAATCTTCACAAACCTGATGAATCTGCAGCGCAGACATGACTCGCGCAAATACGTTCTGGTTCTCCAGTGCATCCTGCATGGCCAACGCGTTCATCACCGTCGCCAACATGCCCATGTAATCACCCGTTACCCGATCCATGCCAGCACCGTCCGCCAGGCCCGCACCACGGAATATGTTGCCGCCGCCAATTACCAGCGCCACCTCAATACCGAGTTTCTGAACTTCAGCGATTTCGCCCGCGATGCGCGCGATGACCTCGGGGTCAATGCCGTAGTCCAGGTCACCCATCAATGCCTCACCACTCAATTTGAGCAGTACGCGGCGGTAGAGAGCGGGAGCTGCATTCATATGTCTTGTAGCCTTATTCAATCAGGGCAAACCACCCCCCGTCGAGGGCGGCACAGATTCTAACGTATTCAAGGACTAAGGTCCCTTGATACCATTGCTATCGAACCAAGCTGCGCATCGATTCTGCTATTTCCTGGCGTCCTCGATTTGTTTCATGACTTCGTCCGCGAAGTTTTCCACCTTTTTCTCAATACCGTCACCCACTTCGAAGCGCACAAAGCGGGCAACCGTCGCGCCGGCGCTCTGCAGCAACTTGCCCACCGTCACATCCGGGTCCTTGACGAACGGCTGTCCCAGTAATGTGATTTCTTTCAAGAACTTGGCAACTCGCCCGCTGACCATCTTCGCGACAATTTCCGCTGGCTTGCCTGACTCCTCGGCTTGCTCCGAAAAAATGCGTCGTTCGCGTTCCAGCACATCAGCCGGCACGCCGTCCGCATCGATGCAGTCGGGATTGGTCGCCGCCACGTGCATGGCGATATCCCGCGCCAGATCTGCATCGCCGCCGCGGAGGGCGACAACAGCACCGATGCGCGCTCCGTGAGTGTAATGGCCCAGGTGCCCAGGTGCATCGATCTGCGCCACGCGCCGAAGCGATATCTTTTCACCGACCTTGGCGATCAGGTCTGTGCGCGCCGTTTCGACAGTGCGGCCATCCGCCAGCAGTTGATTATTCAGCACATCAATCTCACTGGTCCCTGCCTCCAGGGCCGTGTCGGCCACCGCTTGCGCAAACGCGATGAAATTCTCATCTTTCGCCACGAAATCCGTCTCCGAATTGATCTCGACGATTGCAGCCCGCGATCCATTGACCGCAATGACGACCAAACCATCTGCGGCCACACGTCCTGCTTTTTTGTCCGCTTTTGCCTGACCCGACTTCCGCAGAAGCTCGAGCGCTGCGTCTGCGTCACCGTCCGTTTCGACCAGCGCTTTTTTGCAGTCCATCATGCCGGCGCCCGTGCGCTCACGAAGCTCTTTTACCATTGATGCACTAATGGCCATTACTTTTTGTCCTTCAGAAATTGTCAAGAATTGCATTCAATTTCGAACGCAATTCCTGTTCAACCTGTCCGTAAAAATTCCGCTACTTGGCGTCACTGGCCGCTTTATCCTGCGAAGCTTTAGCGGTCTTTTCCCGGGTTACGGTTTTCTTACTGGTCGCATTTTTTGCAGCCACCTTCTTGCTGGTCTTATTTACGGTCGAATTCCTGGCGGCTTTCGGTTCTGCCTTCGTCTCAGCCGGTGCCTTCTCGGAAGCGGCATCCTCAGACGGTGCCTCCTCGGAAGCGGCATCCTCTGTCGGTGCCTCTTCGGCAACGGCATCAGCCGATTTGGTTTCGGCAACTTTGAGCTCAGGCTCTGCAACAACCTCAGGCTCTGCAACAACCTCAGTCTCTGCAGCAGCCTCAGTCTCTGCAACAACCTCAGTCTCTGCAGCAGCCTCAGTCTCTGCAGCAGCCTCAGTCTCTTCAGCAGCCTCAACCACGTCAGCCGGCTCGGCTGCCGATGATGGCGCCGATTTCTTGATAACCGTTATTTTCTTCGGACTTCCGCCTGCCGATTTGCGCACCGGCTTTTTCCGTGCGCTGGCTTTTTTCGGTTTGCCTTCTGCGTCAAGTTCAATGAATTCGTCATCCCCAAGCGAAACCTCCGGCAGCGATGCCTTGCCATCGAGCACAGCATCGGCAATCAACGTCGCGTACAGGGAAATGGCCCGCATCGCGTCATCGTTACCGGGAATTACATAGTCCGCGGTATCCGGTGAACAGTTCGTGTCGACCACTGCCACGATCGGGATGCCCAGCTTGCGCGCTTCACGCATGGCGATGTCTTCATGTGATACGTCGACCACAAACAGCACGTCGGGCAACGAGCCCATATTCTTGATACCACCGAGGCTGCGATCCAGCTTGTCCCGCTCGCGCGTCAGGCCCAGCACCTCTTTCTTGGTCAGGCCGTCGAAACCACCCTCGTCGGCCATCTGCTCAAGGTCTTTCAACCGTTTGACGGATCTCTTGATGGTTTTATAGTTGGTCAGCATGCCGCCCAGCCAGCGGTAACAGACGAACGGCATCTCACAACGTTCGGCCTGACTACGCATTGATTCGCGCGCCGCACGCTTGGTGCCTACAAACAGGACCTTGCCGCCGTCCGCGACAATCGCTTTTGTGAACGCATACGCGTCCCGAGCCATGGGAAGGCTCTTTTCCAGATTGATAATGTGGATTTTGTTACGTACCCCAAAGATGTAGGGTGCCATCTTCGGGTTCCAGTAACGGGTCTGATGACCAAAGTGCACGCCAGCCTCAAGCATCTGGCGCATAGTTACGTCTGCCATGATATTTCTCCGGGTTATGCCTCCGTACACCCCATGCGCAACCCCTTTTCAGGTGGGGCACCCAGCGCGATGTGACGGTGTACGTGTGGATTAATTGCCTCTTGGGCGCGCGCTTTATACCATACTGTCCTGCGCCCAACAACGCAGAATTTCACCGGCAGCAATAATCGCGTCAGAGTGCGTTATTTCTGCCATTGACCGCCGCTGGGAAAAACTCGATCTGACCCCATTTATGACCATTCTTGCTCCTTCTGAAGCAACCACCTGACAACGGAAAACCATGCACGTAACCATCAAAACACCTGCAGAACAGGACAAAATGCGGATTGCCGGACGCCTGGCGGCCGACGTACTGGATATGATCGGCGAGCATGTCAAAGTCGGTGTCAGTACCGATGACCTGAATACCATCTGTCACCGCTACATCACAGAAAAGCAGGCTGCCGTACCCGCACCGCTGAATTACCGCGGCTTCCCGAAGTCCATCTGCACCTCGGTGAATCACGTTGTTTGCCATGGCATACCGGGTGAGCGGGTTCTCAAGTCCGGTGACGCCCTGAACATTGACATCACGGTGATCAAGGATGCCTACCATGGCGACACCAGCCGCATGTTCTTTGCAGGCAAAGCCAGTGTTCAGGCAGAACGGCTGTCAAAGGTTGCTTACGACGCAATGTGGCTCGGCATTGAGCAGCTGGCAGCAGGCAAGCAGCTGGGTGACGTGGGACATGCTGTGCAGCAACATGTTGAAAAAAATCGTTATTCTGTCGTCCGTGAGTATTGTGGACATGGCATTGGCCGGATATTTCACGAAGACCCGCAGGTGCTGCATTACGGCCAGGAGGGCACCGGCATGGAACTGCGTGCGGGCATGACGCTGACGGTAGAACCCATGGTCAATGCGGGCAAGCGCCAGGTGCGCCTGCTGCCGGACGGGTGGACGGTCGTGACCAAGGATCACCAGTTATCAGCACAATGGGAACACACCATACTGATCACGGAAAGCGGCTACGAGGTCCTCACACTCGGCGCGGATCAACGGTAATTATCGCTTAATTTCAATGGCTTATAATGATTTAGCCAAGCTCAACAATGACGTTGTGCTGCAAACGCTGGCGGCGGACCTGGCGGCGGCCGGAGACTCGCTCGAGCGACTCGGCGCGGCGCTCAAGAGCGCAGATACGACGCTGCTGAACCACTTTCGTCACGCGGCACCCATCGGCGAGCTGGTGCGTTTACGCGCCAGCATCGTCGACCGGTTATTGCTTCACTTGTGGCGAGACTGCACAGACAAAGACGTTGCAATCGCGCTGATTGCCGTCGGCGGCTACGGTCGCGGAGAGCTGCACCCCTGCTCCGATGTTGACATAATGCTGCTCACAAAGCGTGAACTGTCAACCGAGACGGGGCAGGCCGTCTCCGGATTTCTGACTCGCTTATGGGATATCGGTCTGGATATCGGCCACAGCGTGCGCACCTTGGCAGATTGTCGCCATGAAGCGCAGAAGGATCTGACCGTCGCAACGACCTTAATGGAAACACGACTGCTGGCGGGGCCTGACGCTTTGTACGACGCCATGAAAGCCACGGTTTCCGCAGACAAGATCTGGCCGTCAAAACAATTCTTTGCCGCCAAACGCGCCGAGCAAATCGAACGTCATCATCGTTACGACGATACCGCCTACAAACTCGAGCCCAATGTGAAAGGCAGTCCAGGCGGGCTGCGTGACATTCAGATGATCGGCTGGGTGGCGAAAAGACATTTCGGCGTCAATACCCTCGAGGAACTGGTCGAGCATCACTTTCTTACGCCAGGACAGCGTCAACGCCTGCACGATGGCCAGGACTTTCTGTGGCGAGTTCGATTCGGCTTGCACGTTCTGACCGGACGCTGTGAGGATCGTCTGCTGTTTGATCATCAGATCAATCTTGCCAAGATGCTGGGCTATGAAGATGCGAGCTTTACGCTCGCGGTCGAACAATTCATGCAACGTTACTACCGTACGGTGATGGAGTTGAGCCGCCTGAACGAAATGCTGTTGCAGCTCTTTGAAGAGGCCATCTTAATGGACCCGGATGCGACTCCGGTGCCGTTAAACCAGCGCTTCGAGGTCAAGAACGGTTTCCTCCAAACGACCCGTGATAGCGTCTTTACCGACGACCCATCGGCAATACTCGAACTTTTTTTGCTGTTGCAGCAACATGCGGACATTCGCGGTGTCAGCGCATTTACCGTCGGCCTCATCCGCAGGAACCTCGGCCTGATCGATGAGGAATTTCGCCAGAACCCGCGCAATCATCGCTTGTTTCTTGGCATTCTTCGAGCGCCCGAAGGCGTCACTCATGAATTGCGGCGCATGAACCGCTACGGCGTACTCGGCCTGTATATTCCCGCCTTCGGCAGAATTGTTGGCAGAATGCAATACGACCTGTTCCACGCCTATACGGTGGATGAACACACCTTGTTCGTGGTCAGTAATTTGCGCCGCTTTGCATTGCAACGCTTCGATCATGAGTATCCGGACTGCAGCCCGTTGATGCAGTCCTTTGAAAAGCCCGAAATCGTCTACTTGGCGGGCCTGTTTCATGACATTGCAAAAGGCCGCGGTGGCGACCATTCCGAGCTCGGCGCGGTCGATGCCGAAGCATTTTGCCTCGAACATGACATGAGTCCATACGATGCGCGCATCGTCGCCTGGCTGGTCCGCCATCACCTGATTTTGTCGACAACGGCGCAAAAGAAGGACATTGGCGACCCCGATGTCATCAATGAATTTGCCGCCCTGGTCGGTGACAATACTCATCTCGAATATCTTTACGTACTGACGGTCGCCGACGTTCGCGGCACTAATCCGACACTATGGAACTCTTGGAAAGCGACTCTTTTTCATGATCTCTTTTCACTCACGCGACGCGCGTTAAGACGCGGCCTTGAAAACCCGATTGATCGGGAACAATTGATCCTGGGAAAAAAGACAGCAGCGAAGCAACAGCTGCAAGACATTGGCGTCGGCGCAGACAAAATACGCTCCGTCTGGGCACAACTCACCGAGGACTATTTCCTGCGCTACCGCGAAGGAGAGATTGTGTGGCACACCGAAATGCTGGCCAGTGCCGACATGCAATCGAAATGCGGCTTTGCTGACGTTCGCAAGCAAGCCGATGGCGATGGCATTGAGGCGGTGTTGTATGCGCCGCGACGAAAACAAACGTTCGCCCTGACGACGGCCATCCTGGCGGAACTCGGCATGACCATCGTCGATGCCCGCGTTGTGCCGCTGGCGAATGACTTCAGTCTGGACACGTACATTTTCATGGAAACGGAGCATCGCGTGCAGGTTGATGACAGGCGCCTGGCAAAGATTCAGCAGGTGCTTAACAGCATGCTGACTTCATCGCATGAGCAAGCCGTCCACGTAACCCGCCGCGCACCTCGCAAAGTTCGCCTGTTCTCAACCAAAACGACGGTCAGCTTCGATCAGGACCTGGCTGGCCGGCATACGATCATGGATCTTGTCGCCGCGGATCGGCCCGGCGTGCTCAGCACCATCGGACAAATTTTCAGCGAATTGCACATCAATATCCTGACGGCCAAGATCATGACGATTGGTGAACGTGCGGAGGATGCCTTTTACATCGTCAATGATCGTGGTGCGCCGTTAGGCGATGGACTCTGCGACACATTGCGCAGCCAGCTTGTCGCCAGGCTCGATTCTGAATCCATGTAGTTGTCAGCCATGATCTGCGAACAGTTGCGTTCAGGACAAAAAGGACGTACATATCTATGGGATCGCGCGCTGAACATCCTGGTCAGCGGGCACATGGAATCGATCATTTAGGGAAGAGAATTGCTCAAACTTTTTGGAATTACGAGCTGCGACTCGTGTCGAAAAGCCCGAAAATGGCTTCAGTATCAAACGCTTGAATTCGAATTCCACGATCTGCGTAATGACGGGCTGGATGTGCAGATGCTGGAGCGCTGGATGGCCCGCATGGATTGGCAGAAATTTCTCAACACGCGCAGCCTGACATGGCGAAAAATTCCGGAAGTCGACCGAGCAGAAATGACCAAGAGTCGGGCCATCTCTTTAATGCTGGAACACCCCACTCTCGTCAAACGGCCGGTGCTGGAATGCAAGCAGTTTATCGCCGTGGGTTTCTCTGCCGAGAATTACACAAAGATTTTCGACCGCCTTTGATCGCCCCTCTTCGTGACGCGATTCACGACCCTTAATCAGTCACGTTAGTGATCCCTCCCAACAGGATCAGGATCGGTTAAGATTGCGCACGGCTTAACGGCCGATTGTCAGCAAATTGTTGCCTTCAGAAAGACCACTTAATCCAACCGGCGGGAATTCCTTCAGTGCTCGATGATCCGACAAATTTGCTGTTGTGCGAGCTGATCAAGCGACGCTCAGTGACACCCGACGATGCGGGATGCCAGGGCCTGATTGCCGAGCGACTCAGCGCCATTGGCTTCATTTGCGAATCCATGCCCTTTGGCGAGGTCAGCAACCTGTGGGCAAGACACGGCGATGACGGACCCGTACTCTGCTTCGCCGGGCACACCGATGTCGTCCCGGCTGGCCCGGCCGATGCATGGCAAACCGACCCTTTCGCCCCGACCATTAAGAACGGCAAACTCTACGGTCGTGGCGCCGCAGACATGAAAGCCGGCCTCGCGGCCATGGTAGTGGCGGCAGAGCGCTTCGTTGCGCGCTACCCGGATCACCCGGGCAGCCTCGCCTTCCTGCTCACGAGCGATGAAGAAGGCCCGGCCAGAGACGGCACACTGAAAGTCATGCAGGCACTGAAAGATCGGGGAGAGACAATAGATTGGTGTGTTCTGGGCGAACCTTCCAGCCAGCAAACGCTCGGCGATGTCGTACGCATCGGCCGTCGCGGCTCCCTGACCGGAAAACTCCTGGTACACGGCACCCAGGGACACGTTGCCTATCCACAACTTGCGGACAACCCGATCCGTCGCTTCGCCCCCGTACTGACTGCATTACTCGACACCACCTGGGACGCTGGCAACAGCCACTTTCCCCCAACGAGTTTCGAGGTCGTCGAAATTGAAGGCGGCGCAGGCGCACCGAATGTCATTCCGGGCGAATTGCGAGTACTTTTCAATTTCCGCTATTCAACACAATGGAGCCACCAAAGCCTCCGCCGGGAAGTCGAAACGCTGTTCGAAAAATTTGACATCGCCTACACGCTGGACTGGCACTTGTCCGGCGAACCGTTCCTGACCGAAGCCGGCCAACTCATCGACGCGGTTCAACAAGCAGTAATCGAAACGACCGGTCAGGCACCCGAACTATCGACCGGTGGCGGCACGTCCGACGGACGCTTCATTTCCCCGGCAGGTGCCGCCGTCGTCGAACTGGGCCCGGTCAACGCCTCCATCCACAAAATCGACGAACACGTCGATATCAACGACCCCCCACGCCTGGCTGACATGTACCAGCGAATAGCAGAATTACTTTTGACGAAGTGAGGAAGTCAGTTTTGACAACCACAATCAAGGACTCGTGTGGTGAGGTCCGTCTTTGAGACCGTGCCCCGCATGGACGCGGGGCCCGAGCTTACAGGGACGTACTTGCAGCGGGTCTCAAAGACGGACCTCACCACACGAATCCGCAGCACGACAATCCAAATCGTGCCTAAACCACCTTCCGAAGGTTTACCCAAATCCCGAAGCCACCCATGACCGCAACCCCAATCAACACATAAGCCGGCATCGACAAGCCAAGAAATAGCCAATCAACCGTCGCGCATTCCCCGGAACCACTGAAAATCAACTTGAGCGCGTCGCTCAACGGAAAACTGTCAATGATGTAGTCGAAACCCGGCCCACATGACGGAACCTTGTCCGCCGGAAGATTCTGCAACCACAGATGTCGGCTGGCGACACCAATGCCGAATCCGGCAGCCAGCACGATCAGGAAGGCATGGACACGACGCCCCCAAGCCTGCGGGTTTTGCAACGCGGCGACCAGAAACACGATCCCCAAAGCCGTCACTGACATGCGCTCAAAAACGCACAACGGACAGGGCTCAAGCAACAATTGATGTTCGGCATACAGCGCGTAGGCCATCATG
>JADFNG010000105.1 GCA_022563505.1 Pseudomonadota bacterium
GTAAAACCGCCATTTTGTCACGCTAACGGCGACTGCTGGACAACGCAGACAAGCGTGCATTAGCCATGCGGGTCAATTTTAATGGGGAAAGGAAATTGGTCGGGGCGAGAGGATTTGAACCTCCGACCCCCTGACCCCGAGACAGGTGCGCTACCAAGCTGCGCCACGCCCCGACCGTGGGGCGGATACTACAACAGGTCTGCCGCCGGCGCCAAGCCCCGTTGCCGGACTCGAAGGCCGTCGCCTGCGACCGTGTTGCATCCAACTGATTATGGCGCTTGCTCCATTTGATCCAGCGTGCGACCGCGCCAGATCAGGAACAGTGCCGGTATGACTATCAAGGTCAGAATCGTGGCGCTGACCATGCCACCGACCATGGGCGCGGCGATGCGGCGCATCACTTCGGAGCCTGTCCCGCCGCCCAGCATAATCGGTAACAAACCGGCGATGATGGCCGCCACCGTCATCATGATGGGTCGGACACGCAGCAATGCCCCGTCGATCACGGCCTGGCGCACATCGTCAATATTGAGCGCACGGCCTGCGGCTGCGGCGCTGGCCATGTGCTTGCGAATGGCCAGATTCAGATAAACCAGCATCACGACACCAATTTCGACCGAGACACCCGCCAGAGCGATGAAGCCGACACCCACCGCAACCGACAAATTGTAGTCCAGCAGGTAGAGCAACCAGACACCCCCAATCAGTGCCATCGGCAAAGTGCCCATGATAATGGCAACCTCAGCGAAACGCCGAAAATTGAGATACAAGAGCAGCACGATGATCGCAAGTGTCAACGGTCCGACCACTGAAAGTCGTTCCTTGGCGCGAACCATGTATTCGTATTGTCCCGACCAGACCAGCGAATAGCCGGCCGGTAACTCCAGTTGCTCTGCCACAACCTGCTGCGCCTCCGCGACATAGGATCCCAGGTCGCGACCCGTAATATCGACGTAGGTCCAGCCGTTCAGGCGGGCATTCTCACTCTTGATCACCGGTGGCCCGTCAGTCACCTTTACGTCGGCCACATCGGCCAGCGCAATGCGGGCACCCTGGGGCGTGATGATCGGCAACAGGCGAAGCTGTTCCACGGAGTCGCGAAAACGCTGTGGATAGCGCAGATTCACCGGGTAACGCTCCCGGCCTTCCACGGTTTGCGTCACATTAATGCCACCGATTGCAGTACGCACGATGTCCTGTATGTCGTCAATATTCAGACCGAATCGCGACGCTCTGGCGCGATCAATATCGACATCGATGTATCTCCCGCCGACGACGCGTTCCGAGTACACCGACGCAGTGCCGGCAACCGGTTTCAGAATTCGCTCCAGCTCCTTGCCAATGCCCTGAATAACCCTGAGATCCGGGCCTGCAACTTTGATGCCGACCGGTGTCTTGATGCCGGTCGCCAGCATATCAATACGCGTCTTGATCGGCATGACCCACGCATTGGTCAGGCCGGGCAGCCTGACGATTTTATCCAGTTCATCGCGCAAATCATCCGCCGTCATGCCCTCGCGCCACTGATCGCGGGGCTTGAATTGAATAATGGTCTCAATCATGGTCAACGGAGCCGGATCCGTCGCGGTTTCGGCGCGGCCAATTTTGCCGAACACTCTCTTGACCTCCGGCAGTGTTCGAATCAACTTATCGGTTTGTTGCAGAATTTCCCTTGCTTTGCCGATCGAAATGCCCGGATACGTTGTTGGCATGTACATGAGATCGCCTTCATCCAGCGGCGGCATGAACTCCGAACCCAGCTGCGTCGCAGGCCACAGCCCGACAATCAATATGGCGGCTGCCCCCGCCAAAGTCGCTTTGGGGAAGCGAATAATCCAGTGTATGACGGGCCGATAGACGGCAATCAACGATCGGTTGAGCGGGTTTTTCTGCTCAGGCGTCACCTTGCCGCGGATGAAGTAGCCCATCAGTACCGGCACCAGCGTGATGGATAACGCCGCCGACGCCGCCATCGCATAGGTCTTGGTAAAAGCAAGCGGAGCGAAAAGTCTCCCCTCCTGAGCTTCAAGTGTGAACACCGGCAAGAAGCTCAGCGTGATAATCACCAGCGAAAAGAACAGCGGCGGACCGACCTCGCTGGAGGCATCCGCAATGATCCGCCAGCGATTTTCATCGGTCAACGGTTCATGTTCGATGTGTTTATGTACGTTTTCAATCATGACGATTGCGGCGTCAACCATTGCGCCAATGGCAATGGCAATACCGCCAAGTGACATGATGTTTGCGTTGATGCCCTGTAGACGCATGATAATGAATGCCACCAGGATACCGACCGGCAAACTGATGATGATGACTGCCGAGGAGCGCAGATGGAACAGGAATAACGCGCACACCAGTGCCACGACCAGAAATTCTATCAGCAGCTTGCCTTTCAGTGTATCCACTGCTCGACCGATGAGATCCGAGCGATCGTAGGTCGTAACGATTTCTACGCCGTCCGGCAGGCTTCGCTGCAATTCCGCCAGCCGGTCCTTGACGCCCTGGATCGTCGTCAGTGCATTTTCGCCCCAACGCATAATCACAACAGCACCGACCACCTCGCCTTCTCCGTCCAGTTCGGCGATACCGCGCCGCATCTGCGGCCCCAGTCTGAGTTCCGCCACATCGGTCAGGAGTATCGGCGTGCCGTCGGCGTTGATGCCCAGGGGAATGTCTGCCAGGTCATCCAGACTTTGTAAATAGCCTGAGGCACGAACCATGTATTCCGCCTCACCCATTTCGATGACCGAGCCACCGGTTTCCTGGTTACCTGCCTGGATTGCACGTTTGACATGCGCGAGCGTCACATCGTAGGCACGCAACTTGTCCGGATCCAGGACGACCTGGTATTGCTTGACCATCCCGCCAATGGTTGCGACTTCCGCGACTCCCGGAACCATTTGCAGTTCAAACTTCAGGAACCAGTCCTGAATGCTGCGTAACTCGGACAAATCGTGTTTGCCGGTGCGATCAACCAGAGCGTATTCGTAAATCCAGCCAACGCCGGTCGCGTCAGGACCCAGGGCGGGCTTTGCATTCGCTGGCAGCTGGCCCGAAACCTGACTCAGATACTCCAGCACCCTGGAGCGCGCCCAATACAGGTCCGTGCCATCCTCGAAGATAATGTAAACGAATGAATCGCCAAAAAAGGAATAGCCGCGCACTGTGACTGCCTTCGGCACCGCCAGCATGGCCGTCGTCAATGGATACGTTACCTGATCCTCAACCACTTGCGGCGCCTGTCCCGGATACGACGTCTTGATGATGACCTGGACATCGGAAAGATCCGGCAATGCATCAACCGGTGTCTGGCTGATGGAGTACATTCCCCAGGCGACCAGAAAACCGGTTGCCAGCAAAACCAGAATACGATTGTGAATCGACCAGCGAATGAGACCGGCAATCATTGATCTGCCTCCGCTGCGATGCTGGTGATAACGTAAAGACCGCTATCCCGCTCTTCAATGGTCACATCAATGGACTGACCCTCCTCAAGACCCATGAGGAGGTGTTCGTTCTCCACCGCAAACCCCATGGTCATGGCTGGCCATGACCATTCGCTTATCGGTTCGTGGTGCAGGGTGATTTTTTGTTTAACCCGGTCGATCCCAAGAACGGTTGCCGCAACCTGAACAGACATCGTCGGTTTTTCGGCAACGCGAGCATCCATGCGCGCCAGCGCAGACTCAAGGTTTGATTCGGAATCAATAAGAAACTGTCCGGAGGTGACCACCAGGTCTGTTGTGCCGATGCCCGATAGAATCTCTACCCTGTTGCCGGATTCAATACCAATTTGCACCGCTTGTGCGCGAAATTTTCCATCGCCCAGTGCAAGGACAACACGATCGACGATGCCGCCGCGAATCAATGACTCACGCGGGACATGCACTACCGGTGCAGTTTCCGTGCCGTGGATGGTCACACGTGCAAACATATTGGGCCGAAACACGCCTGATTCATTATCAAATCGCATGCGAACCTTGAGTGTCCGGGTTTTCCGGTCCAGCTCCGGATATATATAGTCGACGGTGCCCTGCAAGCGCTTTCCCGGCAAGTAATCCAGCTTCACTTCAGCCCGCTGTCCGGGTTGAATCCAGTCTGCCTGCCGCTCGAATATTTCCGCCAGTACCCACACACGATCAAGATTGGCGATTGACATGATGTCGGTCGCCGGTGTAATGAATTGACCTTCCCGCACACCGAGGTTTGCAACAACACCATCATTCCGTGCGGTTACAGTGAGTCTCTGCTTAACTTCGCGGCTGCTTTTCAGGCGATCAATTTCGCCACTCGACACCCCCAACGCGACCAGTCGTTTTCGCGAAGCGCCTAACAATGTGGAATTACCACTTCTCAGTGCCGTCAGGTATTCCTCTTCCGCGTTAACCAGCGTGGGGGAATACAATTCAAACAATGGCTGCCCCTGGCTGACCGGATCGCCGGTCGCGGTGATGTGCAAACGTTCGATCCAGCCATCAACCCGCGTGTGGATATGTTGCAGGGTATCTTCGTCGTAGCTGACATAACCCACCGTATCAATACGTCGCGACAAGATACCGTACTGTGCTTGCTCGGTTCGTACGCCAAGGTTGTTAATCATTTGAGGACTGATCGTGACAACGCTCTCGTCGTCGCCATCGCTCGCGTAGACGGGCACAAGGTCCATGCCCATTGGCGACTTGCCTGGCTTGTCCCTGCGATAGTTCGGGTCCATTGGTGCTTTCCAGTACAGAATACGTGGCTCAGTCCTGACAGCGGTCGTCCCATCATCCGAACCCGGCGGCACACGTCCAAACAGGACGCCAATGCCCACACCTGTGAGTAACACCAGCACCATAACAACTGAATTTTTCATCGTGGAATACCTCCGAGGTTGGCGAGCATCGCAAAGCTTTGCGCGCGCTCTACCTTCAAGCGAATGTAGTCAAGACGCGTATTGAGATCATCGATATAACCACGCATGACATCCGCAAAGTCGCCGGCTTCACTTTGATAGGCCGCGAGTGCTGCCTTCGCATTGTCTGCCGACACTGCAAGAGTCAGGCGCTCGTAGAGATCAAGCCGTCTTCCGAGCGCCTGCCAACCCACGTACTCGGATGCCAGCTGACTTGTGAGCCGGCGTAGTAGTTCTTCGCGGGATTGATGCGCGGCTCTTCGTTCACTCAGCGCGGCACGCAGCGAGCGGTCCTGCCGATTACTGCGAAAAAACGGCAGATCAAAGCTGATGGACAGGCTGACGAAATCCGATCGTGGATCGCCATTCGCCAGCAAACCCTCCCGGTACCCGTATCCCAGTTCCAGCGCCCAGTCGGGCTTGTATTGTTGCCTGGCGAGTTCAACGCCCGTGAGACGCGCCCCGACATTGGCATCGGCCGCCTTCAATGCCGGGTGATCGTGAAGGTTCCCCTGTAACACCTCCAGCGGTGGTACCGCAGTCCACTGCGGCAATTGTGTCGCAACGGGACGCATGGATTGAGTACCGACCCACTGTGACAACGCGGCTCGTGCACGCGAGTGTTGCTTGCTCATGTCGATAATGCGGTCATCCAGGCGATTGAGTTCGAGTTGCGCCCGCAACACATCCTGCTGGTTTTTACGTCCGACCGAATAAAGTGACCGGCTGACCGTCACCAAATCATCAAAAAACGGTCGAGAGTCGATCGCGACCCGATGCGCTTCGCGCCAGTAATGTGTTTCCAGCCACGCCATGCGTACCGAAGTCAATACGTCGCGGCCGCGACCAGCTGCTTTGTGACTCATTTCTTCGGCAAGCGAGCGAAATTTCTCTGTGCTTAGCTCACGCGTATCACCACCCGGAAACACCTGGCGAATCCCCAATTGCGCCTGGGTCATGCCCTCAGTCGAAAAGCCGCCGGATTGAATGGGGAAATTGGCGATCCCCAATCGCATTGTCGGATCAGGTAATTGGCCGACCGCGACAGATTCCTCTCGCAATCCCGCAGCACGGGCCAAATAGGAATTCTGGCCAGGCTCGTCATAGAGCGCGAGTTCTTCCGCCTCTTGCAGAGTTAACGGAGTCACCTCCTGCGCAACAGCGGCGCGCACAAAGAACAAACCAATGGCGAAAACAGCAAGCACAAATGCAGTTCGTCTGAGGCACGCGTACTCGCGCGCAATGGTATTGGGTTCGGGCATCCGCCCGTGGCAAATCAACATCGAAAAATCTCCTTCGTAGGAAACCGAAAAACCAACGGCTTGGAACGAGGAGATTTCTAAATCAGATAGACGCAGTAGAGAACATTGAGTGGCAGCAGGCTACTGGGCAGACAGGAACGCTCACCCAAAACCGAATACCTGATCGAACGACTCTCAGTCAAAATACCAGAAGAGGACGGCACGATGGCAACCGGCACATCGCTCGGTGCATCTTTAACTTTGGCGGAACGCCCATCGTAGTTGAAATCATCGACCAACGCGCATTGTGATGCGCTGGTCTCGCATGGCGCGGTAACCGGCGCAGCATGCTCCATGTCGTGCGCACTGTGCGCAGCCAGCTCGCCCGAATGCGTGGGTGGACAATGCGTGCAGTCGTGATCGCCGGCACCGCCGAATGCCATCGCACACGGCTGTAATGCCATATTCAGCCACACCACAATAAACAAGCCCAGGACGTTTCGCGCCAATGGGGCTTTTCGCTTTTGCATGACAGCCAGCGATTTCAAGGAGTTTTCTCGGTAAAAAGGAACATCTGACACTTTATCGATGAGTGATTACCATAATGCATCTTTTTGCTTTTGCATAGTGCGTGGTCAATCGCTGCAAAATCTGCGGCAGACTTCACGATTTGGGCAACCAGCGACTCTGAGTATGGGTATACGTAATAGCCGACGGGCGCAAAGGCGGCACGGCGATCACGGTCATTCATCATCTATCGAGACTGCGCTCACGGCAGGGCCATCGTCAGAAAAAACGAACGGCTCAAAACAATTTCATCATGCCCAGGGTAACCTGATTGCTGTCGTAGGAGAAGGTATCATCGCTGGAATCGTTTTCTGCATGGCGAAACTCGAGCAAGGCTAACCAACCGGATGGCAGCCCTCTCGTCAGAGCCAGTCGAATCGTGAACAAGTCTTCTTCACGCGGAATCGCGAGGTCCGAATAATCACTGGCGCGAATATCCACGCCGCCTTCGTAGCCCCACCCTGCCTCGGGCTGATATCGATATAAAAAACTCACTCGATTTCGTGTTGGCGATACGCTGGCATCAGTTCGATCATTTGTTTCCAGCTGATAGCGCAAGACCATCCAGTGGTCGCCTTCATGCCACCGATAGCGGGCATTAAACTGTTGGCGTGATCCGGCAATGCCGTCGAAAACCGAATCCGCCTCGCTGATGTCATCATAAACGTAACGCAGATCCACCGAGGCATTCCGATTGAGATGTCGAATTGCTCTGACACTGGCACCTGCTTTCCGATCGAAAGCATCACCGCCCAGCGAGCCAACGCTCAAATGTCCGCCAATGCGGATATGCCAGTCGGCAGGACGCCAAGCATAGGTCACTCCGCCGCGCACTTCAGTTTGATTAAATTCATCGGCATCGAAATAACTTATCAAGTAGGCACTCGCGTCGAAGCGAAAACCGCTGCGCCCGTTCTGCGGCCCCTGAATCGAGGCAAAAAGATCGGCCATGGAACTCTCGGCCGTTACACCGACCGGCAGCCCCGCTTCCTCACGAAGCGCGACGTTATCATCGTGACCAGCACGAAACCCGAAGATACCGGTCCATGCGGGCGTCTCCTCAAGAACCGATGCCTGCTCACGAAGCATGGTTGAAGAGAGAATGCGCAGTTTCTCGTCATTCGGACTCAATTCATACGCGCTGAGAAAATGCTCTCGCGCAGCGGTTGTTTCACCAAGACGGCTCGCAACCAGCCCGAGGTTGTATTCGGCCAATCCTCGCATCAGCGGGAAGCGGTCGGCAATCAACTGAAAGCTTTGACCTGCTTGTTCGAAGGCTCCAAGTTCAAAGTGGCAAACTGCAATGTTGTAGTGCACCGCAGGCCCTTCGAGCCCGTCATCCCTTGCTCTCTGAAAAATATGCAAAGCCGTGGAAAAATCGCCGCTCTGGAAAGCCTGCTGCCCAGCCAGCCAGTCATCCGCTGAATCGGCAAGCACACCTTGAGCCAGCGCCAGCAGCAGTGCCGCAATCAATATTCTATTTCTTATTCTGATGCAGGGCATGCAGTCTTCCTTGCAGAGGGTGCGGCAATCGATGCTCGTATAACGAAAGTGCCCATTGTACTAACGCACAATGGGCACGATCTGTTGTCTCTGTCACACTTGGGGGAGGACCCAGTCAAACGCCTCCTGGTGGTCCCGGCAGTTCGGGGCGCTCCGGTGGTGGGTCCGGGCGATCCCCGGAACGGCTATTATTCTCGCGAGTCTCCGCGGCTCCGTCAACCAACTCTGCCGTACGATCACGAGCTGCCTCCGCTTTCGACAACCCCCCATCCCGACGGACGGTAG
>JADFNG010000021.1 GCA_022563505.1 Pseudomonadota bacterium
AAACCCGAGGCGCAAATTGACCAGTTCGAAGGGTGCCGATTTCTGGTCGTGGCTAATGTCGAAATAGAATTCGTCACGTGCCGATAAATCGAGGCGTGCGAACACCCCGCCCGGGTGCCGGTACATTCCACCCAATGCCAGCGAATACCCAGGCGCATGCGCCTGATCTCTTCCGCTCAAGTCGGCATCAGGTGTCACGAAGCGGTCGAATTCGGCATTCAGCAAGCCGACACTCGCATACAGTTCCCAGCGATCAGCCGGTATCCAGCGAACATCCGCCTCCAGACCCAGCGTTTTTCCTTTAGCAGCATTGGCTGTAAAAAATACAAACGATGCCGGATCGTTGGGCACAAGCTGCTCTGACGTTCGTACTTGTTGATCCCGCCGCTCGTTATAGAACGCCGCCGCATTAAACAGCAATCGACCATCGAGCCAGTTCGATTTGACGCCAAGTTCCAGGCTCCAGAGTGCTTCCTGTTTGAATTTGCGTTGATTTTCCGGCACCAGGCCCAGATTAAAGCCGCCGGCCTTGTAGCCTTTTGCCAGTATTACGTAGCCAATAATGTCCTTAGCAATCACGTGACGGTAACTGAGCTCGCCACCCACCATCGTCTCGCCCGGGTCGACGGAAAGGCCATTAGAGTCAGTATATTCCGTCGAGCGATTCTCGACGCGCAAACCGGCCGTGAGCTCGCCGTCCCCACCGAGCGCGAAACTCAGCTGTCCAAACAAAGCGACGTTGCGCGCCTCAAAATGACTGTCCAGCCGCGTATCGAGTGACAGCGAAAAATCAAAAAACGGGTCAAAAAACTCGCCTTGATTGACAGTCGTGAGCGTCTCATCGAGGTTTTGGAAATAGATCCCGCCAAGCCAATGCACCCTGTCGTTCAGAAATCCGGCTCCCTCTGCCGAGGCAATGCGAATTTCCTGACTGATGGTCTGTCGCTTGCGGTCATTCCGAGACACAAAATCGTAGGTGAATGGCGCCCACGCATCTGCGTTGCCCCAGTCGGCGTCAAACGAAAAGTTCATGTCCGAATCGGCAATGGACGTTATTGATGTGAAAGAGATCGTATCCGAACCTTCCCAATCGGCTCTGAATGCTGCCCCAATGCTGGTCTGGGAATCTTTCCCGGGACGATCGGATAAAACGGTCAGGCTATTGTCGATGGCGAAAGCATCGTAGCCATCATCGATATCCACGAACATGCCTGTGAGGCGCATCGACCAGTCGTTATCCGTCTCCCATAGCAACTTGCCACGCATCGTTGTTTCCTGCCGGCCATTGGTGTCCGATCTGCCGAGGAAGGTATTGTTGCGAAAGCCATCGCTTTCATGGTGGTGGGCGCTGAGACGATATTTGAGGTTTCCAGCATCCCAAAGCGGTCCACCGAAAGCAACACCGCCTGAAAACGCGGCGTCTCCTCCGGCGCTTAGACGCAGCATGCCTGTCTGCTCGTCGGTCGGGTCAACACTTTGCACATAGATCAGGCCCGCTAGTGCATTGGCGCCATAGCGACTTCCCTGGGGTCCTTTGAGAACCTCGATTCGCTGGATATCGAAGAGTGTCGCCACCGAGCCAATGCCGCTGAAATCGATATCGTCGATGAGAAAGCCAACGGATGGATTAGGCGCCCCTTCGTATTGGTCCAGTTCACCGGCACCGCGAATCTGAAAATGACGGGCACGATTGCCGTCGCCCGACCAGTTGAGATTTGGGATGGAGTAAATGAGCTCTTCGAAATGCTGCACAGCAGACTGTTCGATCGTGTCACGGTCGAGAATCGTTATGCTCGCGGCAACTTCGGTGCTGGTGCGCCCCCGGAAATCGGCAGTAACGATAATTTCTTCAATCGCATCGTCCGCAATCGCCGTTAATGAGATCAGGGATAGAGAAAGCACAACGGAGTTGCGCATGAAACAGGTTAGCGGGAACATTCAAGAATCCTCTTCCTACGCCGGCATTAACCGGATCAGGTTCTAAGGGTTCCCGCGCTGGCGTTACCCCCTGGTAACGTCACGGGTCTCAGGTCGGTTGACCACCCCTGGTGATTATTGGATTGTACCGCAAAACCGTGAGAGACCGCTGCTTCTATTGGGCTTGGTCGTGCGTCAGGTCCCGCTCCGACAGGAGTGCCAATGGAAAAACTGTAGGAGCGTCTCCTGAGGCGCGACCCCACATCATGGTTCCAGGCGTTTGATGAGGCTGGATGTGTCGAACCGTTTTCCTCCAAGTTCCTCCACCTCAGCGTAGAACCGATCCACCCGTTCGGTCATCTCGAGTGTCGCTCCCACCCTCTCTGCTTCCTCAAGGGCTATTTTCAGGTCCTTGCGCATCCATTCGACCGCAAAGCCGAATTCGAACTCATCATTGTTCATCGTCTGCCAACGATTCTCCATCTGCCACGACTGCGCTGCGCCTTTGGAAATAGCGCCAATCACAGCGGCAACATCCAGCCCGGAACGTTTGGCCAAATGCAGTCCCTCGGCAAGACCCTGTACGATCCCGGCGATGCAAATCTGGTTGACCATCTTGGCTTTTTGACCACAACCAACGTCACCGATGAGCGTGCAGGCCTTGGCGTAACAATCCATGACCGGCAGGATTCGTTCGTAGGCAGGTCGATCACCCCCAACCATGATCGTCAGTTGCCCGGACTCCGCACCAGCCTGCCCACCCGACAGGGGAGCATCGAGAAAATCGACGCCCTTTTGCTGTGCCAAGTCGTAGATCTCACAGGCAATGCGCGCGGATGCGGTGGTGTGATCCACGATCACCGATCCCTCGGCAGCACCGGCCAGCACACCCGCATCACCGAGAATGACCTGGCGCACATCGTCATCATTGCCGACGCAGCAAAACACGATTTCTGCACTCCTGGCAGCCTCTTTCGGTGTTGCAGCGGTCGATCCAGCGTATTCCTTCTGCCAGGCGGTGGCTTTGCTTGTCGTCCGGTTGAATACGGTGACATCGTGTCCGGCACGTGCGAGAAATCCGGCCATCGGGTAACCCATCACCCCCAGACCTGCAAACGCCACCCTCATCGCATGCTCCCGTTTTGCGGAATATTATTGGCGCATCTTACAGCAACTCATTGACGAAATTCCTTAGCGAAAAATCTTGAGATTCCGCAATTCACCCCCAATATCCGCTAATCTTCTTTACCTTCACACATTGGGAGAAATACATGGTGAGTCCAAAAATGCAAAAAAACGCCCCAATCATGATCGTTGTGGTTGGCCTGTTACTACTGGTCGGCTCGAATTTTTACCAGACCGTTCCGCCGGGACATGTCGGTGTCGCCACTTTATTCGGCAGCGTACAGCCGGTCGGCTATCCACAAGGACTGCACATCCCGGTCAATCCGTTTTACCAATGGACCCTGTTCGATGCCAGGCAGCAGACACACAGTGAAACTGCGAACGTGCCCAGCCAGGATCAACTGCAAACCAAACTCGATGTCAGCGTGCAATACCGGCTCATCGGCAGCATGGCTCCCTCCATACTTCAGGATACCGGGGACGCTGCGAGCGCGGTTCGGGTGCATTTGATACCGAAACTGCGCTCGTTGCTCAGGGAACAAGGGAAAAGCATCAAGAGAGCGGAGGACTTTTTCAAGGAGGAAACGCAGGAGGCGCTGCAAACAGGGTTGACGGACGGGCTCAGAGAATATCTGGCACCGAAAGGCATTGAGGTATCTGCGGTCCTCATTCGCGATATTTCTTTACCGCCATTCATTGTCCAGGCCATTGAGAAAAAGAAAGAGCGCGAACAAGCCGTGGAACAGGAACGTGCGGAACTTGAACGCGTGAGAACCGAGCTGCAGCAAGGGGTAGCAGCCGCCGCAGCCAGACGGGAAGCGGCCGATCAGGAAGCAGAACGCATACGGATTCTGGCAGACGCGCAGGCTTACGAGATTGAGCAGATCAACAAGGCCGTTGCCAATAACCCGGCCTATATTCAGCTGCAGTCGCTGGAGGCACTAAAGGCGATATCGAAGGATCCGGCCAGCAAGATTTACTTCCTCGATGGATCGAGTCCGCAACCATTACCGCTGATGCACCTGGGAGACCTGCAAGGAAGACCATAAAATCGTACTGCAAATACGACAGTACACGAACGGGAGCTCTGATTCAGGGCTCCCGTTTGCTTTTTCGACTACGGTTGAGACCGTCCAGAGTCACTTTTTCCGAGGGTCAAGACCCATTGAACGTGCGATGATTTCACGCATGATTTCTGAACTACCGGCGTAAATTCTCGAGACTCGCGCATTGAGATACATTCGACAGATGGGATATTCGTCCATATACCCTGCCCCACCATGCAGCTGCACGCATTCGTCCATAACGCGACCTTCGAGTTCGCTGGTAAAAAGCTTGGCCTTGGCTGCGTCGTCGGCCGTTAGCTCACCGCGGCCGTGCTCCTCAACGCATTGATCGATAAATGCCTGCGCCACATCGATTTGCATTCTCATGTCTGCCATCTTGAAGCGGGAATTCTGGAAATCCGCGATAGTCTGTCCAAATGCTTTGCGTTCTTTGATGTAATCCAGTGTCAGGTCAAGCGCAGCATTTGCACAGGCCAGGTAGCCGACAGCTCCCAGCAGCCGTTCTTCGGCCAGAAAGTGCATGAGATGGTAGAAACCACGGTGCAGTTCGCCCAGCAAATTCTCTTTCGGAATTTTCACGTTGTTGAAAAACAGTTCCGCGGTATCCTGGCTCTTGAGTCCCATCTTCTTGAGATTTCGACCCCGCTCAAAGCCCTCCATGCCACGCTCAACAACAAAGAGACTCAGACCGTGCCTTTTTTCAGGATCGGTTCTAGCGACGACGATGACCAGATCCGCGTTGATGCCATTTGACGTATAAGTCTTGGAGCCATTCAGCAAGTAGTGATCGCCTTTATCCTCGGCCTTCGTGCGAAGCCCGGCAACATCACTGCCGGCACCCGGTTCGGTGATCGCAACAGCCAGAATGTTTTCACCGGAAATACACTTTGGCAGCCAGCGTGCCTTCTGCTCCTCGGTGCCAAGCTCGCCGATATAGGGGCCAACCAGCCGACTGTGCAAGGTCATGAAAAAGCCCGCGTCGCCATGGGCCGCATTCTCTTCGATCAGGACCTGCTCGTAGCGGAAGTCCTGCACGCCTGCGCCGCCGTATTTCTCGTGCGCCCACATCAGCAGCAAACCCATTTCACCGGCCTTCAGGAATGCTTCCCGATCCACGATGCCCTGTTCATGCCAGCGGTCACTGTTGGCACCGATTTCCTTGCGCATGAAACTTCGTACCGAGTCGCGAAACATTTCATGCTCTTCTTCGAATATTTTTCTACTCATAATTATTCTCGCAGGCCGGCGCCTCCCTACTTACCTTTGAACTCCGCCTTGCGTTTTTCCAGGAAGGCTGCAATTCCCTCTGCGGAATCTTCGCTGGCGATGAGCCTGTCCTGGTTTGAGGCTTCAAAATCGAACGTGCTTGCCCAATCGGCGGATGCCGCGTGACGCATCGCTTGCTTGGTCGTGGCAATGGACAACGGCGCACGCTCGGACAAGATCTTGCCCCAGGCAACCGCCTCGTCGAGCAGCGCATCAGCCGGCGCGGACTTGTTGGCCAGACCCAGCTCGACGCAACGATCCGCACTGATTCGCTCCGCTTCAATGCTGAGCTGAAAGGCCCGACGATATCCAAGTTGGTGCACCAGCAGCCAGTTCAAACCGCCGTCGGGAACCAGGGAAATTGTCGTAAATGGCGACAACAGAAACGCGTTATCTGCAATCATCAACAAGTCACATGCCAGCGCAATCGACAAGCCAATGCCCGCCGCAGATCCGTTGACTGCAGCAATAACAGGTTGTGGCATCGCGGCAATGCATTCGAGAATTGGCCGGTATTCAGTCTGCAAGACCTCCTCAATCGTTTTGGTCTTGCCCAGGCCTTCCTTCAGATCAGCACCTGCGCAAAACGATCGCCCCTGGCCAGTCAGAACGACCGCACGCACTATCGCGTCATTGGTTGCACGTTGCAACGCGCTTAACAACTCCCGCCGCAATTCCTCATTAAAGGAATTCATCGCATCCGGACGGGCGATGGAGATGACAGCGACGGCATCATCGGTTTCGTAGGTTACGGTGTTGTAATCACTCATGATCGTTGCTTATGCCGCCGATCGCCGGGGCGTATTTTCTGCTGAGGAATAGAACGTCTCATTGTTCTCTGCCATTTTCCGCAAGCTGTCCGGTACAGAAAAACGCGCGCCGTATTTCTCCGTCAGGCGATCCGCTTCCGCAACAAACGCAGCAAGGCCTTCCGTTTCAATGAAAGAAAGAGTGCCTCCGGTATACGGCGGGAATCCCCAGCCGAATATCGAACCTATGTCGGCGTCGGCCGGATGCATCACCACGCCTTCGTCCATGCAACGAACCGTTTCGATGGCCTGGACATAGAGTATTCGCTTGCGTACTTCGTCGGCCGATGGCTGCTCACTGGCGCGTGGGTACAGATCCGTCAGACCTGACCACAGGTGCTTCCTGCCACCTTGCGGATACTCATAGAAGCCCTTGCCCGCTTTCTTGCCCTTGCGACCCAGATCCATGAGTTTTTCGATCACCGCATCTGCCGGCGATGCAATGTATTGATCACCCAGATCTTTTTTCGTTTGCGTCATGACATGATGGCTCAATTCGATGGAGACTTCGTCCGTCACAGCAAGCGGACCCACCGGCATGCCAGCGTGCCGCGCAACGTTTTCGATGAGCGCAGGCTTCACGCCCTCAGCCAGCATGTTGATGCCTTCGCGACTGAATACACCAAATACGCGACTGGTGTAGAAACCACGACTATCGTTGACCACGATGGGTGTTTTGCGTATTTGCTGAATGTAATCCAGCGCCTGGGCGGTTGCGACATCCGCGGTTTCCTTGCCGAGAATGACTTCAACCAGCGGCATTTTGTCGACCGGCGAGAAAAAGTGAATGCCAATAAATTGCTTGGGCCGTTTGGACGCCTCTGCAAGTCCCGTGATCGGCAAGGTCGACGTATTCGAAGCGAAGATCGCATCATCGGCCATGACGGCCTCTGCTTTCGCCGTAACGTCCGCCTTGATTGCTCGATCTTCGAACACAGCCTCGATGACCAGCTCGCAATCCCGCAGGTCTTCATAGTCTGTCGTGGGATGAATGCGTTCGAGCAACACGCGGGCTTCCTCGGTGGTCATTCGACCCTTCTCTACGCGCTTTTGCAGCAAATTCCGGGAGTAGTCCTTGCCCTTGTCCGCCTGTTCCTGCGTGGTGTCGAGCAGCACAACTTGCATCCCTGCCCTGGCAGACACAAATGCCACGCCGGCGCCCATCATGCCCGCACCGAGAATTCCGAGCTGGGTCACGACACGCTTTTCAGGTCCACGAGGACGACGCACCAGCTTGTCGGCGGCGCCCTTGTTAATGAAAAGTGTGCGCGTCATATTACGCGAGACCGGATTCATGAGCATCGAAACGAAATACTTCGTTTCCACATCCAGTGCCGTATCCATCGGCAGTACGGTGCCCTCGTAGACCGCCGACATGATTGCAATCGGTGCGGGATAGTTGTGGTTCGTCATTTTCTGCAAGAGGGAAGTCCCGACCATGAAGGTCTGGATAACCGACGGATTCATAAGTCCAGCGCCACCGGGTACTTTGAAACCTTTCTTGTCCCAGGGTTGCTCGGGGTCGCCCTCTTCCAGCACCCACGTTCGGGCGATATCGATCTCCGTGCCAGGTTCGACCAGTTTGTCGACAAAACCAAGTTCCACGGCCTCACCGGGCTTCACGTGTTTCCCCTGCGTAATGAGCTGCAATGCCGGCTCGATGCCGATCAAACGAGGCAGCCGTTGCGTTCCGCCGCCGCCTGGCAGCAGGCCAACCTGAACTTCGGGCAGGCCGAACACGGCTTTCGGATTGTTCGCCGCGACTCGATAATGACAGGCGAGGCAAATCTCAAGCCCGCCACCGAGCGCCGTACCGTTGATCGCAGCCGCTACCGGCTTGCCACAGGTCTCCAGTTTTCTCAGGCTCTGCTGCAAGCCGCGGCACCAGCCATACACTTCGGCAGCGTCGGTTCGCTGGTCGAATGTTGCGACAAGATCCTTCAGATCTGCACCGGCCATAAAAGCATCTTTTCCGGAGGTAATCACCGCACCTTTTACGTTGGCATCATTGGTGATCCTGGCCACGGCCTCTTTCAGGTCTGCCAGAAAATCCGGCGTCATGACATTCATCGGCTTGTCCGGAACGTTAATCGTCAGGACAGCGACACCATCCGTATCTACTCTGTAGTCAATTGTTTTCATAATCGTCTGTCCGTTCCTAAACGCGTTCGATAATGGTCGCTGTACCCATGCCGCCGCCAACGCAAAGATTGATGAGCGCGGTATTCAGGTCGCGACGCTCGAGTTCGTCGAGCACCGTGCCAAGAATCATCGCTCCGGTTGCACCCAGCGGATGTCCCAGTGCGATGGCGCCACCATTGACATTGATCTTGTCGTGCGGGATATCCAGGCGCTGCATGAAAAGCATGACGACGGCAGCAAACGCCTCATTGAGCTCAAAGAGATCAATATCCTTCGTTGTCATGCCGCAACGACTTAACACTTTCTCCGCCGATGGAGCGGGTCCGGTCAGCATGATGGTTGGATCCGTGCCGATCGATGAAAAACCCCGGATACGTGCACGGCGTTTGAGCCCCAGTGCTTTGCCCATTGCCTCGCTGCCAAGAAGTACCGCGGCCGCGCCGTCAACAATGCCGCTCGAATTGCCACCCGTGTGCACATGATTGATTGCCTCGACCTGCGGATACTTTTGCAGCGCCACCGCATCAAATCCACCTTGCTGGCCGGGAATCACGAAGGCGGCCTTGAGGCCGGCCAGATCCTCGGCAGTCGTCCCGGGACGCAGGTGTTCGTCCTTGTCCAGCAACGTCATGCCGATGTGATCTTTGATCGCTATGACGGAGTTGTCGAAGTAACCTTTTTCCCATGCATTTGCGGCACGCTTCTGGCTTTCAACCGCATAGGCATCCACATCTTCTCGCGAGAACCCCTGCATCGTGGCAATGAGGTCTGCGCCGATTCCCTGCGGAACGAAATAAGTCTTGTACGCAATCGCCGGATCGGCGTGCATGGCACCTGAATCGGAGCCCATTGGAATGCGCGACATGTGTTCGATGCCACCGCCAATCGTCAGGTCGGATTGCCCTGCCATTATTTGCGCCGCCGCTGTGTTCACGGCCTCCAGTCCCGACGCACAGAATCGATTCAGCTGTTTGCCCGGAACATTTTCTGCAAAATCCGCGTTCAGAACTGCCGTGCGTGCAATGCATGAACCCTGTTCGCCCACCGGGGCCGTGCAGCCCAGAATCACGTCGTCAAGTTTGCTCGTGTCCAGATCGTTGCGATCGCGAAGGCTCGCCAGAACCTGCGATGCCAGATCAACCGGTGTGATCTCATGCAACGAACCATTAGCGCGTCCACGGCCACGCGGGCTGCGGACATGATCATAGATATACGCGTTTGTCATTTTGTACTCCTTGCGATTTTTTCCGAATCGGATTGAAGTGAAAGTCTCAAGTGGGTTTTCATGTCATCGTTGGCTTTTTCAAAATCAACGGACGGCGAACTGATAAGCCAGAGGTAGGTCATACCGGATATGTATGCAATGTACTGCGCCGCGACACTCTTTGGATCCACATCGTCGCGAATACTGCCTGTCGCCACTCCCGCCGCCACCCAATTCGCAACATCATCCATCTGCCTCTGGTGGATGTTCGCCGAAGTCTGGCGGAATTCCGACGTCGGGCTCGCCGCCCCGCCGTACAGGATTTGCAACACTTGCGCATCGCTCGGGTATCGGCTGATAAATTCAAAAAAGGAATCCAGTGCCGTGCACATCGCATCAATGCCAATCTGCTCACCGACTCGCTCGTTCAGGAAGTCCAGCCAGCGTCTCGATATCGACTTGCACACCTCATCCAGCAGTCCTGCCTTCGAGCCAAATCGATAGGTTGCCAGGCCGCGGCTATAGCCGGCCCGCTCGCCGATCGACTGCAATGTCGTTTTCTCGATGCCGTGTTGCAGAATCAGTTCCATCGCCGCAGCCAGCATCGCACGGTCGGAGATCGCCGTGCGTTCGGCCTGGGTCAGGGACTGTGGGGTGGGCAACGTGCGCCCTGGGTCGCTGGAAATTGTGTGCGTATTGATCTCGATTCTTTGAAAAACAAGTTAGTTATGAAGGCTGAGAGGATACTTGTTAGCAACAAGCAAGTGAGTATACGGGTCGGGTGGGTCGGGGGCAAGATCGATTGGGTCTGTATGTGCCTTTGGTACGATCAGGCCCCTGTCGGGACACCCTTGCGGACTCGGAAAGCCTTGACTCGCCCGAAAGGGTGTCCCGACAGGGGCCTGATCTCGCTTACCAGTGGCTCTGACACAGTATTTGTTTGAGGGCTGCGCCTCGGGAGACACTCCAACGGGGCTTTTAGTGGCTCTCCTGTAGGAGCGTCTCCCGAGGCGCGACTGATTAGCTCAAGCGAAACCTAGTCGATCAATCTTTCGATATCCTGATCGGCTACGTTCCAGGCTTTGGAATTGCGGGGACAGTTCACCGAATCAGATACCTAAAACTGTCCCCTTAACCGCTCTGCGAATGACGGGGTTATTGCGACGGCCGTAACATCATGGATCTACGGTGCCTGATTTCAGCCATTCTTCTACGGTCGAATCCGGGACATCCCAGGCTTTGAGGACCGCGGTTGTTGGTTTGATTGGCTTGGGTGGAGCGTGTTTGATTTTCGATTCGCTGCGGGAGAACCGGGGGGCCGGGGCGGGTTGGGTGATGCCGTCTATTTCTACGAATGTGTTGCGGGCTTTGTTGTGGGGGTGGGTGATCGCGTCGGACATTGACAGGATCGGGGCGAAGCATGCGTCGGTTTCGGCGAACAGTTTGCACCATTCGTCGCGGGTCTTGGTAGCGAACGTGGTTTCCAGGCGTTTTGTCAGCGTCGGCCAGGTGCTGCGATCGTGTTGTGTATCCGGATCGATGTCATTGAGGGACAGGATGCGGAGCAGTTCGCGGTAGAAGCGGCCTTCCAGGGCGCACACCACGACCGATCGTTCGTCGCGGGTCTGGTAACTACGGTAGAACGGCGCCGCTCCGTCGAGAAAGTTGCTGCCGCGCTCTTCACTCCAGAGTCCGCCTGCTCGCAAGCCGTAGAACATCGTCATGAGCGACGCAGCGCCGTCTGTCATTGCGGCATCGACGACTTGACCTTCTCCGCTGCGACTCGTTTCCAGCAGTGCCGCGAGAATTCCGATCGCCAGGAATGCGCCGCCACCACCGAAATCACCGATGAGGTTCAACGGTATCGCTGGTGGCTGATCTTTGTTGCCGATGGCCGCCAGTGCGCCGACTAATGCAATGTAGTCAGCATCGTGTCCTGCCGTTTTCGCCAGCGGGCCTTCCTGGCCCCAGCCTGTCATGCGCCCGTATACCAGGGCCCCATTTTGTTGCAGGCATTCTTCGGGGCCGAGACCCATGCGTTCCATGACTCCCGGCCGAAACCCCTCAAAAAACGCGTCTGCTGATTGGCATAGCGTCAGGACAAGATCCACACCCTCCTGCTTTTTGAGGTCAACCGACAGCGTCTGGCGGCTTCTGTTCATCAAATTGAATTTCGTCGGAATCGTAATCCCGTCTCCACTCATCTGCGGTCTGTCTATGCGCAATATCTCCGCGCCCATGTCTGCCAGCAGCATGCCGCAGAACTGGCTCGGGCCAATGCCGGCAATCTCGATAATTTTGAAGCCGTGGAGTGGACCCATGTCCGGCTACGCGTTGCTAAGGCAGGCTAGAGTGAACGGCAAAGATGGCCGCCGTCTACGGCGATCAGGCTGCCCGTCATGTAACTGCCCGCGTCTGACGCGAGCAGCAACAGTGGCCCTGAAATCTCCGGCAGATCCCCAACACGCCCCATGGGAACGATTTTTTTGACCATCTCGCCTGCGCCACTGTCAAAATCCGTCTGGTTGATCTCGGTGACGAAATAACCGGGCGCCAGTGCATTGACACGAATACCATGGCGCGACCATTCCAGTGCCATTGCCTGGGTCAAGTGTGCAACGCCCGCTTTCGCGGCGATGTATGAACCCAGCGCCTTACTGACCCTCACGCCGAGCACCGACGAGATGTTAATAATGCTGCCCGGCTTTTTTGCACTGATCATTGCCCGCGCCGCTGCCTGCGCAACCATGAAAACGCCTTTGAGGTTGGTATCCAATACGGCGTCCCAGTCCTCTTCGGTGATGTCCGTCAGGTAAGCCTGTCGCGCGATGCCGGCGTTATTGACCACGATGTCAGCCGTGCCTGCCTGATCGTGCATAGCCTCGAAACACTTGGCGATGGAGGCCGAGTCGGTGACATCCAGGTCCAGGCAGATTGCAGTCCCTCCTGCGCTGCGAATCGTCTCCGCCGTCTCTTCGAGTTTCTCGCGACGGCGTGCCGCCAGTACGACCGATGCGCCCGCCTCGGCAAGTGTCTGTGCGAATTGCCTGCCAAGACCTGAACCAGCACCCGTTATCAGCGCCACCTTATTATCGAGTCGGAATCGATCCATTGTGTCCCCTTGAATGAAAGTGTCAGTCCACTGACACTTTTGATCGTCGTTTTTGTTGCTTATACGTGGCGGTAGTAGTGGCACACAGCCGGTTGTTATCCGGATCGATTAATTTCGCCTGAGCGAAGAATATGTTTTTCGTTGTACGCACGAGTTCGGCGTCTGCGATCACCATTGATGCGCGGTGTGGCAATCATGTATCCATTGCTCGCGCACGTCTCAGTATTGCCAGGAAAATATCGGGTTCGGGGCGGACACGGTAATTGTCCGTCTGGTCCGAGAAGACGATGGTGCCCCCCGCATTGGTCACGATCAAGGTCGGCATGACCGTATCCGCATCGTAGCCACCCGGCACCCCGGCCGGGACTCCATTTCTGACGGCAATATTCAGCGACTCGGCTACTTTGTTGTCCCGGTCAAGAAGAAAACGGAACGGCACGTCATGCTTGCTGGCCAGAGCCTCAGTATGTCCTTCTGACTGTGGACTGATCAGGCATACCGTGACACCCAGCTCATCCAATTCCTGGTAACGGTCAACCAACTCACCGATTTGCGCCATACATAGAGGGCACCAGTTGCCGCGATAGAATAAAAATACCGTCGGGGCTCCAGTGAAGTCTGCAGCTCGCACAACATTGCCTTCCAGATCGGTCAACTCAAAATCCGGCAGTTTGCTGCCAACGCCGAGGCTGGCTTCCTCATGCCGGCCGTAACGTGAATACCAAAAAACATAAGTGAAAATAATCAGGGTTGCCGTTACCGCGCAGGCCAACGCCAGCGCATCGCCCGTACCCTCAAAGTACACTTCCCAAGCCACCATGCAGGTGCCCGCCAATGACACAAACAGCAGCAAGGGCAGATTATCGGCCGTCCGTGCCGTTGCTGTGAGCATGAGGCGCCCCATCAGCAAGGGCATTGGCAATGCCGCCACCGCGGCGCCTGCCCAGCCCAGCCAGTCGGCGTTGCCGCCAAATGCCTTGAAAACCGAGAAGAGGAACAAGAACATGCTGACCATGACAGCCGGCATGACGAACAGTGATTTGAGTTTTCCGTTGGTGCTCAATGGATTTTCCTGTGTGTGATTTTCTTGGTTTATCGCGGCTGGAAGCCGCGATCACATATTACGCCGATATTCGCCACCGACTTCGTAAAGCGCTGCCGATATCTGCCCAAGCGAATTAGACTTGACGGTATTAATAAGTTCCGCGAACACATTGCCTCTTGATCGTGCCACATCCTGCAAAGCCTCAATAGCCTCGTTTGCCTCATTGGCATGCATTTTCTGGAACGATCGTACGTTTTCGATTTGTTGCAACTTCTCCGCATCGGTCGAACGAATAAGCTCCTGATCGTGTGCTTCGTCCTCCTGACCCTCTTTTGGCAAAAACGTATTGACGCCAATCAGTGGATAGGATCCATCGTGTTTCTTGCTTTCGTAGTACAGGCTTTCTTCCTGAATTTTGCCGCGCTGATACATGGTATCCATCGCCCCCAAAACGCCGCCACGCTCCGAGATGCGGTCAAATTCCTCATACACCGCTTCCTCAACCAGGTCCGTAAGCTCCTCGATGATGAATGATCCCTGCCAGGGATTCTCACAGTAGTTGAGCCCGAGTTCCCGCGAGATCACGAGTTGAATAGCCACCGCGCGACGCACCGATTTCTCGGTGGGCGTCGTGATCGCCTCATCGAATGCATTGGTGTGCAGGCTGTTGCAATTGTCGAACATTGCATACAACGCCTGCAGCGTCGTGCGAATATCATTAAAACTGATTTCCTGGGCATGCAAGCTTCGCCCCGATGTTTGCACATGATATTTCAACATCTGGCTACGGGCACCGGCACCATAGCGCTCACGCATGGCTCGCGCCCAGATGCGTCGCGCGACCCGCCCAATCACCGCGTACTCCGGATCCATGCCATTGGAAAAGAAGAAACTCAGGTTGGGAGCGAACTCGTCGATGTTCATGCCGCGTGCGAGATAATACTCAACGATTGTGAAGCCATTGGACAATGTGAATGCAAGCTGGCTGATCGGGTTCGCACCGGCTTCCGCGATGTGATAACCGCTGATCGACACGCTGTAGTAGTTACGGATATTATTGTCGATGAAGTACTCTTGCATGTCGCCCATCATCTTCATCGCAAATTCTGTCGAGAAGATGCAGGTGTTTTGCGCCTGGTCCTCCTTGAGAATATCGGCTTGCACGGTGCCACGCACTGAACTCAGTGTCGCCGTACGAATCTTCTCGTAGGTCTCGGGGGTTACCAGCTTATCTCCGCAAATGCCGAGCAGTCCGAGTCCGAGTCCTTCGTTTCCCGGCGGCAGATCGCCCGCATAAAGCGGTCTTTGCCGATCTTTAAACCAGGCATCAATATCTGTCTGCGCCTTCTCCCATTGTCCCGTCTCCCTGAGGTGTCTTTCGACCTGCTGATCAATCGCTGCATTGAGGAAAAATGCCAGAATTACGGGTGCGGGACCGTTGATGGTCATCGACACGGAGGTCATCGGGTCGCACAGGTCAAAACCGGAATACAATTTTTTCATGTCATCGACAGACGCGATCGATACGCCGGAGTTGCCGACTTTGCCGAAGATATCCGGCCGCTCGTGCGGATCTTCCCCGTACAATGTGACGGAATCGAAGGCCGTGGATAAACGCGCGGCATTCTGATCTTGAGACAGGTAGTGGAAGCGCCGATTCGTGCGCTCGGGCGTTCCCTCACCCGCGAACATGCGTGTTGGATCCTCACCGAGCCGACGGTAAGGATAGACGCCACCGGTATAAGGATAGGCCCCCGGCAAGTTTTCCTTCATCAGGAACTTGAGCAGTTCGCCCCAGTCACGATAGTCCGGTACGGAAATCTTCGGAATTTTTTGGTGGCTCAGGCTTTCCAGGTAATTATCGCCGCTGATTGTCTTGCCGCGAACCTGGTATTGGTAGCGCTCGGCGCGTACGGCGGCTTTTCGCTTGGGCCACGCTTGCAGCAAGATGATCGCATCGTTACCGAGTTCCGTGAGCGTGTCGTTATACTGCCGTCGCAACGCCTGCAATGAAGCATCCGCCTCCTGGGCCAACGCAGCAACCGGATAACGAGCAAACTCGACCGGCAAAGCCGGGTCTTGCAGAATTTTCAGCGCCGCATACAAGTGTTGCAGGCGACTGGCACATTCGGCTTGCGCGTGCACCGCTGTCTTTATCGCGCGACCCTGTTCACTAATCTCGGCAAGATAATGCGTCCGGTTGGCGGGGATAATCGCCAGTGCACGCGGTTCCTTTTCCACGACATCGATTCGCGGATCCCAGTCTTCTTTGGGCAGTGACATCTTCTCGGCGAGCCGGTGAAACAACTCGACGAACATGTTGGTAATTCCGGGATCGTTGAACTGGCTGGCGATTGTCGGGTAAACCGGCACGTCCTCGTCGGCAACATCGAATTTGACGTGATTTCGCTTCCACTGCTTGCGAATATCACGCAACGCGTCTTCAGCACCGCGCTTGTCGTACTTGTTCAACACGATAAGGTCGGCGTAATCCAGCATGTCGATTTTCTCCAGCTGGCTGGCTGCGCCGTAATCACTGGTCATCACATACACGGAGAAATCCACGAGATCGACAATCTCGCTGTCACTTTGGCCGATACCCGCGGTTTCAACAATGATCAGATCGAAGCCCAGCGACTTCAGAAACAGGATGTGGTCGCCGAGCATTTCGCTGGTGGCCAAATGCCGGCGCCGGGTTGCGATCGAGCGCATGTAGATACGATCAGAACGCAGCGTGTTCATGCGAATTCGGTCACCCAGCAACGCGCCACCCGTTCTGCGTCGCGACGGATCCACGGCAAGCACCGCGATTCGCATCTGCGGGAAACTCGACAGGGTGCGATTCAGGATTTCATCGGTGACACTGCTCTTGCCTGCTCCGCCCGTTCCGGTGATGCCAATGACGGGTACATTGCCTGATTTGACCTGCCAGGCTTTCCGCCGGCGCACCATCTCGGCAGCATCGAAGACACCTTCTTCTATTGCCGAAATTGTGGTGGCAATGCCCATCTGCTCATCCAATGTTGCCTCGGCCGGTGGCCGCGTCGCAATGCGCGCTTTTTCGGCCCGCGCCACCAGATCATGGATCATCTCCTGCAGGCCCATCGCCATTCCATCGTGCGGATGGTAAATGCGCTCAACGCCGTATTCCGTCAGCGCCTTGATCTCCTCCAGCGTAATCGTCCCGCCGCCGCCACCGAATACCCGAATATGGCCGGCGCCAGACTCATTGAGACGATCAATCATGTAACGAAAAAACTCGTTGTGGCCGCCCTGGTAGGAACTCACGGCTATCGCATCGGCATCCTCCTGAATGGCGGCGCGCACGATGTCGTCAACGGAGCGATTGTGCCCCAGGTGAATGACTTCGGCCCCGTTCGCCTGGATCAGGCGCCGCATGATATTGATCGCCGCGTCATGGCCATCGAAAAGCGAGGCGGCAGTGATGAAACGTAATGGGACGGCGTCGGCCTTACCGGAGACACCCGGCAGGTCGTCAGGCACGCTACTCATTGAGCGAAATCCTCCGATGATTTTTCACTGAAAAACACCACCGAAAAGACAAATTAGCCAGTAAAATCAGTGGTTTCTGAGTTTGCAATGATTCTAATGTAGATTAAAATAATGCACTCGCTGGCAGAACTCAAGGTCTCATGGGGAAAATCGCCGAAGAAACCCATTTTAACGCACAACGTGATCGAGCGCGCATTGACGGTCAAAGCGGGCTGGAACAGGCTCGACTCTACCTACGCTATCACCTTTAGGCGCGACCTCTTGAGCTTGGTCGCGGGTCAGGTCCCGCTCCTACAGGAGTGCCGATAGATGGATTGTAGGAGCGTCACCTGAGGCGCGACCTCTTGAGCTTGGTCGCGGGTCAGGTCCCGCTCCTACAGGAGTGCCAATAGATGGATTGTAGGAGCGTCACCTGAGGCGCGACCGCGCAATGGTCAGATAACGGCATCGCCAAAATCAGGTGCCCGCTTCTCCCCATTCGCCTTCGCAGCTTCCATCTGGTTGGGAGACATCATGATTTTCATTTGCAATTCAGCTTCCATGCGCAACAAACTCGCTGCGTCCGTCTTCCACGCCGCCTGGAACAACTTCTTGATCGCCCGGACCGCATCCGGTGACTTGCCGGCAATGGTCTGCGCCAGTGCCTGCGCCGCGGCCAACGGATCCTCTTTAACCTCAGTGATCAGGCCCAGTTCGCTGGCCTCAATGCCACTGAGTACCTTGCCGGTCCAGGCCAGTTCAGCCGCCTTATCCATCGGCATCAGCTGAGGCAGCGTGGTCGAAATCGACATATCGGGAATGAGCCCCCATTTTATTTCCATAATCGACAGCTGCGCGTCGGCGGTCGCGTAGCGAATGTCCGCGGCAAGTGCGATTTGGGCACCGGCACCAAAGACTACGCCATGCAATGCAGCGATAACCGGCACCGGCAGTTCGCGCCAGACATAGGCCGCACTCTGGTAAAAATTGGCCGGTGAATTTTCGCGCGGCTGCAGATTCCCGGCGTCGGATGCGCCGATACCTTGGCCAGCAAATACCGACACATCGATTCCCGCGCAAAAACTTTCGCCCGCCCCGTGCAACACTACTGCTCGCAACGATCGATCTTTGGCCAGTGCCTCGCCCGTTTCGACAAGTGCCTCGAACATCGCCACATCGACTGCATTGTGTTTGTCCGCGCGATTCAGTGTCACTGACGCAACGTAATTCTCGATGTTTACAACGACCCTTTCAGCCATTTCCTGTCCCTTTGGTTAGTGCACAGATCAGGTGGTCAATGTGCACTTGCCATTATTGATGACCACTGCGTTGCGCGACTTCACAACGCACCGAAACGAAATGATATTGCCATCCTGCCACATCTCCGTGCTGATCAGATCGCCGGGATACACCGGCGCCGAGAATCTGACGTTAAAGCCCGATATCAACGTAAAATCATAGTCGCAGATGGTCTGCAGTATCGCGCGGCACGCAACACCGCAGGTGCCGCGCCCATGCAGTATCGGCGCATCGAATCCCAGGCGGGTGGCTAATGCCGGGTCCGCATGCAGCGGATTGCGGTCACCACAGAGACGAAACAGCAGCGCCTGGTCCGGGCGTGTGGGCAATTCGCAGACCAGGTCAGGTGGCCGCTTCGGCAGCCTGTGCGGCGCCGGGTCCTGACCGCGGGACCCGCCAAATCCTCCTTCTCCGCGAGCGTGCAAGGGATTTCCGAGTGTGAACAAAGCAGTATCGTCCTTCGCCAGACGCACCTCTGATTCAATGTGAATTTTTGCGCCTCTGTTGGGCCCCCGATCATGCACGGCGACGACCCGGCGATTAGTCAGCAAGCGTGCTGCAGGCGGCAACGGGCGATACAGATCCAGTCTCAATTCACTGTGCAACACCCGATCGTAACGCCATCCACAGCCGTCCAGAAAGGTCGATGGCAGCAACATGCTCGCCAGGGTTGGCACCGTCTTTAATGATGCTCCCTCAAAGACGTAGGGCAGTTCCTTGCGATCGAGCGGATTGCTGCCGAAGCCGACGGCCAGCGCATACAGCAAGGCATCCTTATCCGTGTATTCGCAAACTTCATCGTCAACTCGCGTTGCCATGAGTGCGTCGTAATCAATCGGCATTATATAAAAACCAAATCCCTGGTCGCAATCCGACCGTGAAGTCGAATACTAGCTCGCCCGGACTGCAAATTGCCATCCCATCTCCGCCAATGGCGCAACCGCTTTAGTGGCTCGCTCGGCATGCGCACTGGCCGCCGTGCCATCGCGAACCCTGCCAGCGATGCCTTGCAAGATCGCGGCAATGCGAAAAAAGTTATAGGCGGAGTAGAAATCACGGTTGGATATCCCGCCAGGCCTGCCCGTGCGCTCGCAATATGCAGCGAGGTAATCTTCTTCGCTCGGAATCCCGAGAGCATCCAGATCCTTGCCCTTGAGACCCGCGGAACCGATGCCGACATCCGGCAATTGCCAGGCCATTAGATGATAGGTGAAATCACCCAATGGATGCCCGATGGTCGACAACTCCCAGTCCAGCACCGCCAGCACACGCGGTTCCGTGGGATGAATGACCATATTATCGAGTCGGTAGTCGCCATGCACGATACCGGACGATTCTTCGTCGGGAATATTATCCGGCAGCCACGCGATCAAACGATCCATGGCGGGAATTTTGCGGGTTTCGGAGGCGGCATACTGGCCGGACCAGCGAGAAATCTGGCGTGAAAAATAATTACCCGGCTTGCCAAAGTCCTCAAGGCCCAGCTTGGCATAGTCAAAGTTGTGCAGCCGGGCAATCGTCAGATTGACCTGCTCATAGATCGCCGCCCGCTCGTCCGGATCGCACGACGGCAGATCAAGATCCCAGAAAATGCGCCCTTGGACGTATTCCATGACGAAAAACATCGTCCCGGCAACAGACTCATCGGTGCACAACGCGTACGGACGCGGCACAGGAAACCCCGCCGCATGCAAAGCACTCATTACGCGAAATTCACGGTCAACGGCATGCGCCGACTTGAGCAATTTACCGGACGGTTTGCGCCGCAGGACATACTCGCCGTTCGGCGTCTGTAACAAATACGTAGGATTCGACTGCCCGCCTTTGAATTGCCTGAGCGTCAATGGCCCGGCATATCCCTCGACATGCGATTGCAGATATTCATTGAGCACAGCAATATCGAGCTGATCCGCCTCACGAACTTCTTTCGTACCGGAAAATTGTTGCTGCCTCGAACTCATATCAACACTCAACAATGCGCAGCACCGCAGCATACAATATTCAGAGTTCGCTCGAACGAATCGTTTCGATTGCCCCACGATTCCGCAGCACGCAGCTACATGCGAAAAATACCGTAAGAAGACTCCCCGCCACGCGGTCGATGCAACGACATGGATATCGCCTGCCCCAATACCCGCCGTGTATCGACCGGATCGATTACGCCGTCATCCCAAAGCCGCGCACTCGCGTAAAAAGGATGCCCCTGCAACGCATACTGTTTGCTGATCTTCTTCTCGAAATTCTTTTGCTGCAACTGAGTCCAGTTTTCGCCCCGCGCTTCCATGCCGTCACGTTTGACTGTCGATAACACCATAGCCGCCTGGTCGCCGCCCATGACAGAAATCCGGGCGTTGGGCCACATCCATATCATGCGTGGGTTGTAGGCGCGACCGCACATCGCGTAATTACCAGCGCCGAATGAGCCACCGATGATGACAGTGAATTTTGCGACAGAGGCAGTAGCGACGGCATTGACCATTTTGGCGCCGTCTTTGGCGATACCGCCATGCTCAAACTGCTTGCCAACCATGAAGCCGGTGATATTCTGCAGAAAGACGATAGGAATGCCGCGGCGATTACAAAGCTGCACGAAGTGCGCACCTTTCTGTGCGGACTCTGAAAACAGAATGCCGTTGTTGGCGAGAATGCCGATCGGATAGCCGTAGAGATGCGCGAAGCCACACACAAGTGTTGGCCCATAGAGCGCTTTGAATTCCTGAAACTCAGATCCGTCTACGATGCGAGCGATGACTTCGCGAACATCGTAGGGAAAACGAAAATCTCGCGAGACGATGCCGTACAACTCTTCAGCAGGATATTCAGGTTCGACGGGTTCCCGGGTCCGCAGCCCATTCTCTTTGGGCCAGTTCAGATTGCTGACGATTTCGCGCACGATTTCCAATGCATGTGAATCATTGTCAGCGAGATAGTCGGTAACGCCGGAAATTCTGGAATGCACATCGCCACCACCCAGGGTCTCGGCATCGACGACCTCGCCGGTCGCCGCTTTGACCAGCGGTGGACCGCCGAGAAATATCGTGCCCTGCTTCTTGACGATCACGGCTTCATCGCACATTGCCGGCACGTAAGCGCCACCGGCGGTACAGGATCCCAGGACTGCCGCGATTTGCGGAATGCCTTTGGCAGACAGGTTGGCCTGGTTGTAGAAAATACGGCCAAAGTGATCTCGATCCGGGAATACTTCGTCCTGCATGGGCAGGAAGGCCCCGCCCGAGTCGACCAGGTACACGCATGGCAGGCGGTTTTGTTCGGCGATTTCCTGCGCGCGCAGATGCTTGCGAACGGTCAAAGGATAATAAGTGCCGCCTTTGACGGTCGCGTCGTTGGCAACAATCATGCAGTCGGTTTCATTGATCTGGCCGATACCGGTAATAATACCGGCTGCGGGAACCGCGTCATCGTACAAACCGTATGCGGCCAGCTGTCCGATTTCCAGAAACGGCGCGTCCCGATCGACCAGTTTTCGAACCCGGTCCCGCGGTAACAGCTTGCCACGGGCAATGTGTTTCTGGCGTGCACGCTCACTGCCACCCAAAGATATTTTCGCAAGCGCATCGCGAAGCTCCGCGACCAGCTTTCGATTCGCAGTGTCGTTTGCCGCGAAGTCTTTGGAATCGATTTTTGCTTTGCTGATTATTTTTGGCATGTGGGGACTTGTATCAGGCCGTTGCGTTAAATAATTCTCGTCCGATCAGCATGCGTCGAATTTCACTGGTGCCGGCACCGATCTCATAGAGCTTTGCATCCCGGAACAAACGCCCGGCTGGATACTCATTGATATACCCGTTACCGCCAAGCGCCTGAATGGTCTCACCCGCCATCCATGTCGCTTTTTCTGCAGCCTGAAGAATGCACCCGGCCGCATCGAAACGGGTCGTTCGACCATCGTCGCATGCCTTCGCTACTGCGTATACATACGATCGGCATGCATTCATGGTGGTATACATGTCAGCAATCTTGCCCTGCATCAACTGGAAGGTGCCAATCGGCTGACCGAACTGTTTGCGATCATGTATGTACGGCATGACAAGATCGAAACATGCCCGCATGATGCCCAATGGGCCGCCCGCGAGAACCAGGCGCTCGTAGTCGAGCCCGCTCATCAGTATCGATGCACCCTGCCCCTCTTTTCCGAGCAGGTTCGCAACGGGTACGGTGCAATCGCGCAACACGATTTCGCCCGTGTCCGATCCGCGCATGCCCAGTTTATCGAGCTTTTGCGCAGTCGAATATCCTCCAGCATCCCGATCCACGATGAACGCGCTCAGCAATGGATGATCGTTATCGCCGCCGGTCACAGCGTAGATGATGGTGACGTCCGCTTCAGGCGCATTCGTAATCCACATTTTATTGCCGTTCAAGACGTACTGATCGCCATCACGTATTGCACGCGTGCGCATGCTCATGACATCCGAGCCTGCACCTGCTTCACTCATCGCCAGCGCGCCCACGTGCTCGCCCGACACCAGGGCCGGCAAATACTTTTGCTTTTGCTCTTCGTTGCCCCATCGACACAACTGGTTGATACACAGGTTCGAATGCGCGCCGTAAGACAAACCGACTGATGCGGATGCACGGCTGATTTCCTCCATCGCAACAACGTGGGCGAGATAACCCAGTGCCGACCCGCCAAATTGTTCCTCAACCGTAATGCCCAGTAATCCCATTTCGCCCAGCTCGGGCCAAAGGTCACGCGGGAACTCGTTCTTGCTGTCGATTTCCTGCGCTCTGGGCGCAATACGTGTGGCCGCGAAATCACTGACGGCCTCGCGCAGCATGTCAATGTCTTCACCCAACCCAAAATCAAAATCGTGCATGTTGTCGACCTCCTGGTCGCCATTCTCCGCTGTTGGCCAGCGCACCAGAATACCTATTTCACGGTAGCAAAGCGGTCAGATCATCGATAAACAGGGAGAACAACTCGTACTGGGAGCTGATGCCCAGTTTGCCGAAGAGATTGCGCTTGTGAACCATCACTGTCCCGGGAGCAATGTCGAGTTCCCGCGCCACTGACTTCGATGAGTGACCGCGCAGGAGTAGCTGGCTAATCTCGCGCTCTCTCTTGGTCAGCACAGACTGGCCGAACCCAGCAAAACATTGCGTCAGCCGCCGGTGCACGTCGTCCACCGTTTTCTGCTCTCTGCGACTGCCGTGCCGCCCCCAAATCCGCTGCAAGCAGGCCTGCACGGTCGGTTCGATGAGTTCGAGGCCGCGCAATTCAGCGCGACTGAACATGCGTGCGCGCAGTCCGACGACCAGTGCAAGCGTGGTTTCTGCAGACACCTCAGCCAGAAAATCCATTTCATCCAGCAAGTGCGTCCGCTCGCAATACTGGCGGTAATACTCACTGGAACGAAATCGATCCGGCAATTCATCGCGAAAACGACACAGACTCGGCTTCGTCTTTCGAGTCGCCAGTTGATACAGCGGATCCAGGAGATAGGGACCCGCGAGGTAGCGATCCAGATAGTGTTTGCGTCCTGCGGGTTCCAACGTGTGATGCAAGACCTCAGGCCGCGCATCATTATGAAAAGCGATCAGGCAAGTCCCCTCGTGGTCAACGACGAGACCGATCGAATGTACCAGGGCCTCGGTGAGCGACGGCGCATCTTCAGCAGAGATTGTTTTGGCAATTGCCGCGTGCCACTCGGGAGATTCAAATTTGCTGGGCATTGTCTGGACTCTTCTGCGCCGGGTGGCGATCGATTACGTCACCAAGATCATCCCACATCTGTTCAACCCAGGATTTTATCGTCAGCGCTTCCTCCCACCGATCTGACAATTCCCGCTGCCCGCCGTCGGTCATCGCGTACGGTCGCGGCCCGAGTTCACACAAGAACACCAGTTCAGCACCTGCCACATTGCGTTGCCGCCACAACCGCATGCCTTCCTTCCACCAGGTCTTGAACTGATCCACCCAGTCCTGGTGCTGCGGAAAATCTATCTGCACCTGAATCTGCTCTCGACTGGCCACACGACCCTGGAAACAATCGGAGCGTTCAAGCACCCTGTGCATGTGGTCCTGGTCCCGAGCGGGAACCGGCAGGCGTAATTCACGATCGATCACGAAATGTGAAAGGTCGGCACACAAACGCATCTCCGGGATCGCTTCCATAAGCTGCAGCGTAAAATAGAGGTCGTTCAACAGGCTGTCGCGGTGCGTTTCAAAAAGCAGCGGCATGCCGGCATTGGCGGCTTCTTCCATCCATTGCTTCACAACCGGCACCGCAGCCGACACCTCAAACGGCATGACCCCACCAATCACGTTAACCATTCGAGCATCGAATTCGCACGCCAGCTCAATCACCGGCAGCAGGTCGCCTGTCTCCTCAGGAAATGCATTCACCATGCAATCCAGTCCGAATTCTTTGTACAGCGGGCCTGCTTCCCGAAACTGTTCGATCTCATGTGCGCCGAGGTCGATACAAAGACCCGCAAAACCCGCCGCAGCCGCCTTCTCGAAATTGGCGCGCATCGATGGCTCGGGCTCTCCTGGAATGCGCAATTCCATCGCCCATAACGATTGAAATACCCGCAGCGCCTGCATGTTGTTCGCTCGCGTCCGGATCGGCTTAAAATGACGTCAGAAATGAAGCGGCATTGCCACCGTAAACCTCAGCTTTTCTCGCTGCGATCAGGTAGTCATGGCCACTGGGCGTATTTTCATCATGATTGCCCACGATTCGGCGCACGCGCTGCCGGTGAAATATCTTCAACTGGGATGACAACGGCACGACGTTTTCGGGGTTCTCACCAAATAGCTCCCGGTGTTTCGCGGGCAGACGGTACCAGGGTACTGTCATATCGGCATGGTGGGCGTTATGAAAACCGAAATTCAGGATCAGCCAATTGAAACATTCCGTATTGAAGGACAGCGGGTTGCTGAAAGTGTGTTCTTGCTCCCATTCCGTATGCCCCTTGTGTGGCGCTCGCCCGCCGTCGAATAACGTCAGACTGTAACTGTAGTCATGCTGGATGCTGTCCATGAAGCGAAGCACAGTCATCATCAACATATAAGCGACGGCGTAAAGAAGCGCGACTTTGGGAGCCCATATCAGTAACGCGACGAAGACCCCTGCGCGAAGCAAAATAACGACGACGTTTCGGCGGCGCTGATTACGTCGCTGCGGAATGATGAACGACGTAAACACCATGATGAAATGCATGATCAGATCGTGCGCGGGAATGTAAAACCACTCGAGCAATTGGGTGGCTTTCAGTGTCAGCGGGTGCTCTTCGAAGAAGCGCTCATAGTCGAACCAGACGACGTCGTCATTGTCGATATGATGTCGAAAATGCTTGTAGCGAATGTCTTCATAGGTGCCATAAGACGCGCCGCAAAACCAGGTCAGGATGCGACCCAGGGCTGTGTTGTGCTGAATTTTTCGAAAAATCAGGTTGTGGCCGCATTCGTGCACCAGGTAGGCCGCAATGATCATCGAATGCGCCAACAAGAGCATCGCGAGGCAGTTAATGGCCAGCCGATCACTAAAAAGGCCCGCAAACCCACCGACATAGCCGCTGAGCACGTACAACAGCGCTCCACCGTAGTAACGCCGGCCTTCCCGTTCGTTCAACAAAGCTTGTAAACGACTCATAATTCAGTGACTTACCTGTATCGTTGGCCAACAACCAGAGTGTATTGGCACATAGTACGACGACCGCTGTGGCGGTGCACCTGCCCGCACCCATCCTGTGCCGCGATTGCCAGTACTCCAGCAAGGTGATATTGAAGGAGTACTCACACGGGGCGTCCAAATACGCTGCGTCAATCATTGGAGAAGCATGCGTGGATTTTTCGGGAAAGGTCGTTATCGTCACGGGCGCCGCTCGTGGACTGGGCCAGGAATATGCGCGGCATTTCGCGAAACTCGGTGCCAATGTCGCCGTCAACGACCTGCGCGATTGCTCGGAGACGCTGGCGATTATTGAACAGGAAGGCCAACAGGGTCTGGTCGCCACAACCGACGTCACGAGTGCGGACAGCACTCGCGAAATGGCCGCAGCGGTCATCGAGAAGTTTGGTCGTATCGACGTGCTGGTTAATAATGCGGGGCTCTATGGCAGCCTGACGTTTCAGCCCTTCGACAGGCTCGATGAAGACGAGTGGGACCGCACGATGAATGTGAATGTTAAAGGCCTGTGGCAATGTTGCAAAGCCGTGTTTCCCGCGATGAAGGAACAGCAGTCCGGGTCCATCGTCAATATCAGTTCACTGGCAGCCACCTACGGCATGCCGAATGGCCTGCATTACACGGCATCCAAGGCCGCGGTCCTTGGCTTGACGCGGGGCCTTGCCCGGGAACTCGGCCGTTACAGTATTCGAGTGAACGCGGTGGCACCGAATGTCGTCAATACCGACGCCACCGCTGAAGTTTTTGGCGACAAGAAGGACAAGATCATTGAGGTAACCCTGTTACAGCAAGCGATCAGAAAACCTCTGCAGGCGGAAGATATTGTTGGCGCAGTACTGTATCTCGCCAGCGATCACAGCAAAATGACGACCGGGCAAACCATCATGGTCGATGGCGGCACGGTGATGCTATAGGCCGTATAATTGAACACGAATTCGAACTCACGGGAATGACGCATGAAGCTTGTAACAGCCATTATCAAACCGTTTCGACTCGATGACGTCAGAAACGCCCTCAGCGAGGTAGGCATTCAGGGCATGACCGTCAGCGAAGTCAAAGGATTCGGTCGGCAACGCGGGCACACGGAGCTTTACCGGGGCGCCGAATACGTCGTCGATTTCTTGCCAAAGGCGAAGATCGAGGTTGCCGTGGCTGACGATCGACTCGATGAAACGATCGAGGCGATAGTGATGAGTGCCAAGACGGGCAAGGTGGGCGATGGCAAGATTTTCGTCACCAACCTCGAACAGGTTATTCGGATTCGTACCGGCGAAACGGGCGATAGCGCGCTTTAGCCCTAGTCCGGGCTAGAGCGGTTTCCACACAAATGCTTCGCCGCGCCGGTAATAAACCGCGATTGCGCGACCGTAAATATCCTCTTCGGATACCAGGCCGAACATGCGTCCGTCAAGACTGTTGCCACGATGATCACCAACCGCTAACAGCATGCCATCGGGTACTCTTTCAATGTACAGATCCGGGCCGCCGCCATCGCGAAGATTAAGTCGGGCCTGCCGACTACCGAATTTTTCCAGGGCGCTTTGGGTAAGTAGCGGCACTCCGTTGATACTGATATGACCATTCCGGATCAGCACTTCATCACCACCGATGGCGACAATGCGTTTGATCAGCCGCACACCGTTGCGCGGCGAATCGAAAATAACAACCTCGCCCCGAGTCACGCCCACCCCGTTGCTTATCTCAATGTTGGTAAAGGGCAGTCGCAGTCCGTGGGCCCTCTTGTCGACCACCACGCGATCGCCAACCTGCAATGTCTCCTCCATTGATCCGGACGGCACGAGATAGTGATCGGCAAGCGATGAACGCCCGGCAAATACCAGCAGAACCAGGAAAATGAATTGTGGCATTTCGTCGCGCAACCACGTGTTCTTGGCTTTCATCAGGACTCCAGATGAATTCGGTGTGTCGATTTGACCACAATCCGCTCATGAGGTCGCATTGCGACGCAATAAATCGGCTGCCACCGGGCGCAGGTCGCCCCCGGTGGTTTTGTCCATAACCTGCGGCTTATTCGCCCGTCATGCAAAATGCGTTCAGCTTGTTGCCGTCAAGGTCGCGAAAATAACCGACGTAGAACGTATCGCCGCGAAAACCCGGCGCGCCCTCGTCAGTGCCGCCCAGTTCCAACGCCTTCGCGTACAGAGAGTCGACCTTTTCGGTCGAATCAACCACCAGCGCCACCATAGTGCCATTGCCGACACAGGCTTCCTTACCGTCAGCAGGTTTGATGATGGATACGGCTGGCGTGCCCGGACTCGAGGCCCAGGCAATAAAATTGTCTGCCTCCATGAAACGTGTTGCTCCGAGTTCTGCCAGCAGCGCGTCGTAGAATGCCGCCGCCTCATCGAATTTGTTGGTACCAAGCGTTACGTAACCGATCATGTTTGCTTTCCTTCTTGGTTCAGTCCACCACAATTGTGATCTGTTTCTTTCTTGAACAGGCAGCCAGCGACCTGGCCAATCATCGAAAGAATGTATTTTGTCGAGCCCCTGTTTGTCCAGCTTTTTCCTCGAAACAACAATCAGGCAAGCCGGCGTTAGTTGGTAACAATCGACCAGTTCCTGAGCTTCTCTTCAAAGCTCATCGCAGCATGCGCCGGGCTTGTCGATGGCAGCGTCACGAAGCCAAGTCCATCAGTCTGTTCTGCGATCCCTGGCTTCACCAGACGCTCAAACATCGCGGCGGCTTGCTGACCGTTAAAACAGACACGCCGGATGCCTGGATGTTCCCGCAGAAAAATGCCGAAGTCATTCGGCTTTGCAGTCTCCCGATCAATCGCCGCATCCAGGCTGCCGGGACGAACGGCTGATGCAAGCACATCCCAAACGGCTAATCGGGCAGCGAGCATGCGCTCGACGCGTGCCGGGTACGGGAGATCAGGTCCCGCGTCTATCAGCTCACCCATGATGCGCCAAAACACATTGCGCGGATGCGCAAAGTACTCGCCTGTCTGCAGCGAGCGTTGACTGGGCAAACTGCCCAGAATCAGCGTCGTGGCATTGATGCCTGCAACCGGCGCGAATCCCCGCGCGAACTGGCTCACATGGATTGCCCGGCGCCCGACACAATGACCACTACCGCATCGACTTAGGGATTGGCACGATACCGGCGCCCGGCTCGATTCCAAGATGGTCAAGTGTTGCGTCTTTGAGGATGTCGATGGTCTGTAGCTCTACTGCGCAGCGATTATTTCGGCAAACCGCTTGCCGTTGCAATGGCGCAGACGGGCAATCGTAATACACACGGTACTGACAGCTTTGCTGGTAGTTTCGATACTTCCGGCGCAAGTTCGGTATTTCTGTTTTCGCAATCGATGTCAGACACTGTATCGGGTAACCGTAATCAAAAATTGTACAATCATCATCAATGACACAATTTTGCGATGCGTCGACAATTTCACGAATAGTATTTTCGGCACTGCGGCAACTCTGCAATACACCGTCGCTGCGTATTTCCGTGTCCGGCATCACCTCATCCGTAAACGCCCGTGCCACCTCAATCGATCGTGCATCCGGTTCATTCCTTTCGTCCTCCAACCACGTTGCGAGCGACCATAAAATCACTGCAACGATAACCGATATAGATGCTGTTGTACCTGTATGCCCGTTCATTGAATGAGAGAATCAATCAAATCGATGTGGACGGCTGCTTTCATAAATGCAATGTAGCCTGCAACGGATGAAGCCGTTCAGAATAGCAGATCGACCGTAGCAGCACGCGTATCTCGGAATTTTGCGGGAATATGAACCTTACGCAGAAGGTCATTACCGGCTTATCGTAACCAGCCTCACGGACTTCAGCGGAAAACCTCAAACATGAAGACGTTTATTTTAACGGCTGCCTGCGCGACCATACTGACTTCTCCTGCGGCTGCACACGATGATCGTCGCAAAGTCGAGTGCGAAAAAACAAAACAGAAAATCAGCAACATCGAATCAAGGATGCGGCAAGGATACACGCGTGCGCAAGGTGAAAA
>JADFNG010000106.1 GCA_022563505.1 Pseudomonadota bacterium
CGGCCGCGCGATTTCACTGGTTCTCCTCGGAGCGATCGGGGGAGCATTGCTGGGTCCTGAACTGGTGACTCGTGGTCAGTACTGGATCGAGGGCGTGCATTACGTCGGGGCCCTGTACGCAGTGGCCGCGCTATTTGGCGTGCAGGCGCTTCTATTCATGGGACTTTCGCCTTTGCGTCTCGAAGCTGACAGCGGCGAGCACCAGGGGTCCCGTAGTTTGGGAGAGATTGTGCGCCAACCCGTTTTCATCATGGCTGTCCTGGGCGGTACAGCGGCCTATGGCACGATGACACTGATCATGACCGCAACACCATTGAGCATGCATGTCCATGATGGCTATTCGCTTGAGGTGACTGCCAGCGTCATTCGCAGTCATGTACTGGCGATGTATGTGCCATCGTTGATTTCCGGCCTTCTGATTGAACGCGTCGGTACGGTAAAAATGATGGCTGCAGGCGCAGTGGCCCTGGTTGCCGCATGTATCGTCGGCCTGCAGGGGCATGAGGTTATTCATTATTGGTATACGCTGGTGTTGCTCGGCGTTGGCTGGAATTTCCTCTATATCGGCGGCACGACCATGCTGACGTACACCTACAAGCCGCAAGAACGATTTACGGCGCAGGGAATTAACGAACTTTGTGTGTTTGGTATGTCGGCGGCGGCATCGTTGCTGGCAGGCACCGTTATTCATTTTTACGGCTGGCTCACACTGGTGATTCTGCCGGCGCCCGTGTTGCTGCTGATATTGATTGGTTTGTTCGCGGTCCGGCGCAATACGCTGGTGCGCAGGCCGATCACCAATCTTGCATGATGACCGGCTAGTCCAGAGCAGCCAGCACGGCCGAGATGCGAGCTTTTCTTATTGCCAGGGACGGGTATTAAAAGAAACTGAAGTTAAAGCCAATCGAAACGACGGGCCAGGCCTTGAAGTCATCGACTTCTGCTTCGAGTTCTTGTCGTTCAGTTTCGAGGGCAGCAAGAAAAACCGGATCGTTGGCCAGCAGCCCGTCGGAGACCAGGGTAACAGCCGGCGTGCCTTGCCAGAGAACGCCAAAGTCCATATTCAAGCCCACTTTGTTGAACAGGTCGAAATCAAAACCGACACCAACATACGGTGCGCTGCTGTCGAACGAGGTCACACTTGATAGAGTGCCAACGTCTGCAGAGGTGTAAGTGATGCCGCCGATGTCGAACGAGGGGGCATCCTGACTGGTCATGATCAGTTCATTGTTGTTCACAAACGCGCCCACGGTAATTCGCATCGGGCTTAGCGGGAAACGGAAATTCAAGGTGGCGTAATACGTATCAAGGCTTAATTTGGCAGCGTAGTTAATGCCGGCCTGCGATCCTGTGTCGTGATAGTCATAACGATTGGCACCTGCCCGAATGTCGAACCACGGCAGCGGCCGCCAGGTCGCTTCAAGGCCGATGCCGAGCGTGCCGGCTTTGGCTCCAAACCAGAGCGTGTCGTCGGCAATCGCATTGCCTGCAACAGGTACTGATATCAGGAGAAGGCAGAAAATCTTGCGTAATACGTTCATATCGGTCCACCGATAGCTCAGCCTGGACAGCATTGCCCGCCGGAGTAACGAGCCTAAACGGAGTTCACACGGTCTGCTGTGAGCTTCATCACAGGCCGGAAAAGGCTCCAAAAGGCGTTCCGGCGCCCTTTTTGGAGCTTTTGCCCGAAAATGCGGCGTTACCAGCGCGGTGGATGGATTTATGGTCAGTGGGCGCGCAATGCGCAATGTAAGCCAACCAACCATCAACAAGGAGGTTGATGTCATGAGAGAACTAACAGCTACTGAACTTGGATTTGTATCAGGTGGGGCCGGTGTGTGCACGGCAGAATCGTCGGGTTCCAATACTTACGGCGGGGTCGGTAATACGACTACTTTCGGCCAGGACATGATCAATTTCTACGAAGGGCTTATCGAGGCGACTTCGTATGTGATGGAGCGAGTTGCGAACGCGCTCTGATCAGCCTAGCGAGTGTTGGGACAGGCATTCTGTCCCAATGCTTTTTTGACCAATTAGTTTGCTGTTTGTGAGCATGGCCAAGATGGCAATGATCAGGGCCAGGAGGCCGATGCCGACTACCTGAACAGTAAGCTCTTGCGGGTTCCAGGTTCCTCGAAGACACAACCAGTCGAGTACTACTAGCCCATTGAAGGTCGCATGTGCCACGATTGGCAGCAGAAGAGACCGACTATTCAAAGCGAATACTGCCAAAAAAAGCCCCCCCACGAATGCGCTCGGGATGCTTGCAGAGGAGTGGAAGACCGCGAATAGAATACTCGATAATACGACTGCAACCAGTCGTCCTCTATTTAAGAAAGAATACAGGAGAAAACCTCGGTTAATGACCTCCTCGATAATCGGCACGAGCAATGACATCACGAGTAGATAGAGCAGGATGGTCCCATTGGGCGGGCAGCTGAATGAGAAGAGTGGTCCGACGATGGCGGTGGGATCGTCGTTTCGAAAAATACCCAGTGCGCTAAAGCCAATCAGCTGGCCCCAATAGGCAATTCGAAGCAAAATCCCCACCAGGATCGCTATACCGAGTGATCGGAGAGTGAGAGACGACAATGAGAATCTTGCGGCCAGGAAATGGCGATGCTGTCTAAGAATTGGAAACGTCATGGCCATCAAAATGGGCGGCACGATTAAGTAGCTAATATTTTTCGCCCAGGCAACCGGATGGTTGCCCTCGATCAATTCGAGTTGCAGGTAACTTCGTGCAATTAAGGCGAATGCCTCAATGATCAGGATCGCTATGATCGGCGCACGAATGGATTCTGATTGACTGGCGTACACGGTGTCATCGATCTCTGGTCGGGTTCATGTGCAACCAAAGAGCGTATCTTGCAATGGAGACGTTTGCAGTAGCCTTAATCGGGCCAAATCGCGAGTTTCGATGCTTGGCGGAATCTGCGCCCAAATCGAATCAGGAAACCCGTTCGAACTCGTCCTTACTACGCACCGAACAATCCGGGCATACGAAATCCGCCGGTAGATCCACGAATGCGGTGCCCGGCGAAAACCCCTCAAATTCATCCCCGGATTGTTCGTTATAGGTGTAGCCGCATTCAGGGCACCGGTATTCGCTCATTCGCGTCAGTCCGCCTGGGGTTCTTCAATGACGACCGGTTGCAGACGCTCCGGGCGGCCGTAACGAGCGTAAATCTGCTGCCGTTTTGGCGGGTATATATTGATCTTGTTCAGGTCACCACTGATATGGGCAAGGGCGAGCAGTCGCTTGTCCATGATTCGATACCAGAGCCAGGGTACATAGGCGATCAGGTAGGAACCGAAATAACCGTTCGGCAAAGTCGGCAAATCATCGAAATGTCGCAATGACTGGTAGCGCCGGAGCGGATGGGCATGATGGTCGGAATGGCGTTCAAGATGAAACAGCACCAGGTTGCTGTATACGTGATTGCTGTTCCATGAATGGTGCGGCTCGCATCGCCGGTAGCGGCCTTGCTCATCTTTCTCTCGCAGCAGGCCGTAGTGCTCAACATAATTGGCGCTGGTCAGTTGCCACCAGGCGAATATGTTGTGGATGAGAAGAAACGGGATCATGAGCCAGCCGAAGGCAATCAGTAGCCCAATTTGTAAAACGACCGAGATTGCCATCGATTGCAAAATCTGATTGTTGGTATTCCAGGCCGAGGAACCCCGTCTTTCAAGCCGGTCTTTCTCAATCGTCCAGGCGCGAGTAAAAGCGCCCGGGATTTCGCGCAGGGCGAAGCGGTAAATGCTCTCTCCCATGCGTGCGCTGGCAGGATCTTCCGGTGTCGCTACATCACGATGGTGACCCCGATTGTGCTCTACCCAGAAATGCCCGTAAAACGGGACTGCCAGTACGATCTTCGCGAGCGTTCTCTCGAGTTTGGACTTTTTATGTCCCAATTCATGGCCGGTGTTAATGCCCAGTCCGCTGGCCAGGCCTGCAATTATCGCCAGGCCCACAAATGCCCAGGTGCTCAATTCGTGCGTGCTCACAAACCAGGCAATACCGATCAGGCTCACAAAATGAATGGGTACCACCAGGTAAGTCAGGAAACGGTAGTAGCGATCCGCATCGAGCTGCAATACCACCTCTTCCGGAGGGTTGTTCTCATCCTCGCCAAGAATCATATCGAGCAATGGCGCCATGATGTAACTCAGTGCAAGCGACAACAGCAGCCAGGCTTCGGTGCCTGTCTTCACATAGAGCCAGATGCCGAGAAACGGTTGCAGGGGGTAGACAATGGACATCAACCATAACCAGCGTTTCTTGTCCTGATAAAAAATAGCTTCGCCCGATTTGAGTGCTGCCGTATAGCCGCTCATTGTGTCACTCCTGATCGATTGGCAATTTCGCTTATTATCCCTTTTTTAATGAAGGGCTACCATCCTGTGGTTGTGCACGCCGTCGTTTTGAAGCGCCGCGGCAGGCCGCCTGTGTGCGCATAAACTGCCTGTCGATTTTCTATACATATCCAGGCTCCGGTTTTGAGGCAGCGCTACAATATTTCGTATTATCAGCGCACTAGCGCGGTGGCACAGGACTTGCTTGGCTTATTGGAGCCGTATCAAGCGCGCGCTTGAGTGAAAATCGGCGAACCTAATGGCGATGCAGCAGTCTGAAGCATCAGGCACTTATGGAGCTGCAGGAAACAATGGAGCAGGCAGAACTATTCAACGAATGCAGGGATTTGGCGGACCGACGCGATTTCGACTGGCGCACGGTCGTGTATGGATTCATACGCTCGAGACGGCGAGGCCATCGGCGTCAGAGCGAAGTCGAACCACTGTTTACTGACTGGCACCATCCATGGCTGTTTTTTCTCGCCACGGGAACCATGTTGTTGAGCGGCATGGATGCTTTTTTTACGCTGCGGCTTATCGAGCAAGGTGCGGTGGAAGTCAATCCCTTCATGGCAATGGTCATGGGCCACAGCATTGCCGTGTTCGCCACCACCAAGATGCTGCTGACCGGTTTCGGTATTCTGGCACTGGTATTCATGGCGCGCGCGCGCGTGTTCCATCGCGTCCGCACGGGTATTTTCCTGACGGTATTTTTCAGCTTCTACTGCTGCCTGGTCTGCTACGAATTCTTGTTGCTCATCAGAATCTCCTGAACTGAGCCAGTTCTCGGTTTTACCAAAAATTACAGCACTCTATCTTTCCTTCCGGCGGATGCTTACGCTACACTGGCGCGCCTTTTATCGCTGGCGATTATCGCGCACTTTTGTCGCATAATCGCGATCTGGGCACGGATCGTAGCCGGACAATTCAATCATGGGAAAATCGCTGCAAGACCGATACGCGACCACACCGCTTTTTGGCGGTAATGCGGCGGCCATCGAGGCTCTTTACGAGCAGTTTCTGGACGATCCGGATTCGGTCGCCGATAGCTGGCGCCAGTATTTTCGTTCGCTCGGTGATGGCCACGCTGAAATCGCGCATGGGCCGATACGCAAGCGTCTGCAGCAACAATCCCAATCCTCCACGGCTGGCCGGCCGCGCGCCGTTACTGCTGCGTCATCGCTTGCCTCGGCAAACGAGAAGCAGGCAGCCGTGTCGAGAATGATTCAGGTGTACAGCTTGCGCGGTCACCAGATTGCCGATATCGATCCGCTGGGTCTTACCGAACGGCCGGTGCCCGGCGTCTTGAAACTGGATTATCTTGGTCTGAGCTCCGCCGACATGGACACCGAGTTTTCTACCGGCGGATTGGCCGGCACCGGCGACCGGCGGATGAAATTGCGCGACATCCTGGAACTACTGAAGAAAATCTACTGCGGTAAAATTGGCGCAGAATTCGCCCACATTTCACGGGCCCGCGAACGCTTGTGGCTGCGCAAGCGATTTGAGCGAGCGGCGGTGTCGGGTGGTCTCGATGTTGAAGACAGACTCTGGCTGCTCGAGCAATTGACCGCTGCAGAAGGTATCGAACGCTATTTGCACACCCGTTTCGTTGGTCAGAAACGATTCTCCCTGGAAGGTGGCGAGAGCCTGATACCCATGCTGGCTGACCTGATCCAGCAGGGTGGCAGGTCGGGCATCAAGGAGATCGTTATCGGTATGGCACACCGCGGGAGAATCAATGTTCTCGTTAACGTGCTCGGTAAATCGCCCGAGGAACTGTTCGATGAATTCGAGGGCAATGTCGATCCGAAGGAGATGAAAGGTTCGGGCGACGTCAAATACCACAAAGGTTTTTCAGCCGACATGAAAACCCCGGCCGGGAACGTGCACGTTGTGCTCGCGTTCAATCCGTCGCATCTGGAAATCGTCAATCCCGTCGTCGAAGGATCCGTGCGCGCACGCCAGCAGCGTCGTGGAGATGTCGAACGGCACGAAGTTGTGCCGATTCTTGTACATGGTGATGCAGCGTTTGCGGGGCAGGGCGTGGTCACCGAGACGTTCCAGATGTCGCAGACGAATGGTTTTAAGACCGGTGGCACTGTGCACATTGTCATCAATAATCAAATCGGCTTCACGATGAGCCGCCCATCCGACGCTCGTTCCACGCCCTACTGCAGCGACGTGGCGAAAATGATCGAAGCACCGATTTTTCACGTCAATGGTGATGATCCCGAAGCGGCATTCTTCGTCACGCGCCTGGCCCTGGAATACCGCCAGTACTTTAAGAAAGATGTTGTCATTGACCTGGTTTGCTATCGGCGTCATGGCCACAATGAAGCGGATGAACCGAGCGCGACCCAGCCAGTCATGTATGCGAAGATCCGCGAAAAGAAAACGACGCGGCATCTGTATGCAGATCGACTCATTGCTGCCGGACTCATCGATGCGGCAGGCGTCAGTCGCCTTCAGGACGAATATCGGGATCGTATTGATCGCGGTGAACCGGTGCCGAAATTGTCACTCGGCATGATTGGCAACGAGTACACGGTCGACTGGAGTCCGTATATCAATGCGACTTGGGACGAGTCGGTTGATACGACTTTGAGTCCCGACAAGCTGAAGGAACTGGCGCAGAAGATTACGCACATTCCTGCCGGGATGACTCTGCACGGCCGGGTCCAACGCGTCATGTCGGAGCGTGCTCGCATGGCGGCCGGTGAGATCGACATGGATTGGGGTTTTGCCGAAACCATGGCATACGCGGGCCTGATCGATGCGGGTTACGATTGCCGGCTGTGCGGTCAGGACAGCGGTCGAGGAACGTTCTTTCATCGACATGCCGTCCTGCACGATCAGCTTAATCGCAAAGAATATATTCCGCTGCAGACCATTGCCGACCGACCCGGGTCGTTCCTGGTGATTGACTCGTTGCTATCCGAGGAAGCCGTTGTCGCGTTCGAATACGGATATGCGACGACCGACCCAGAGACGCTGGATATATGGGAAGGGCAATTCGGAGATTTCGTTAACGGCGCACAAGTTGTCATCGATCAGTTCATCAGTTCGGGTGAAGCGAAATGGGGCAGGCTTTGTGGCCTGGTCATGTTTCTTCCACACGGTTACGAGGGGCAGGGCCCCGAGCATTCTTCGGCGCGCGTTGAGCGATTCCTGCAACTTTGCGCCGAACAAAACATGCAGGTTTGCATACCCTCGACACCGGCGCAGATGTTCCACATGATTCGTCGTCAAATGTTGCGGCGTTATCGCAAACCACTCATCGTAATGACTCCGAAGAGTTTGCTGCGGCACAAGATGTCGGTCTCGCCGTTGTCGACTCTTCTGGATGGTCGATTCCAGCCCATCATTCCCGAGTTGGCAGCACTCGACGCAAATCAAGTAACGCGCATCGTTTTCTGCAGTGGCAAGGTGTACTTTGAGTTGTTCGAATCGCGCGAGCTGAACGAGTTGGGCAATGTTGCGATTGTGCGTATTGAACAACTTTACCCGTTTCCCGTTGATGAGTACGCTGCGATTATTGAGGATTACCCAAACGCGACAAAAATCATCTGGTGCCAGGAAGAACCGCAAAACCAGGGTGCCTGGTACCAGATCCGCCATCGACTGCAGAAGCCGCTCGGCAGTGATCGTGGTTTGTATTATGCGGGGAGATCCAGTGCGGCTGCCCCGGCATCCGGACTTTTCAAACTCCATTTGCAGCAACAACAAGCCTTGGTTGAAGCGGCGCTGGATGCCGGCATGACACCCAGTGAATCGACTCAATCACCTGAATTGCACACGCAAGAATAG
>JADFNG010000022.1 GCA_022563505.1 Pseudomonadota bacterium
GGATCGCTCGGCACGGGCGTTCCAGGTGGTGGTAGCGCATTGTCCGCTGCCGCAGGCTGGAACGGTGAGCAATGGTTCAGCCCGACTGCAATTACGGATCACAACGACGCTTCGGCAGAGATCGACTACACGCGTTTCGTCGCCGGCCTGCGAGGCAGCTTTACCGAGAATTGGGATTGGGATCTGGCTTACCAGTACAGCAACTCGGATGCCAGTTACACCAATGATCGAATTTATGCGGATTCGATTTTCGACAACAACTTCGCCACAGGGTCCTGTGTCGGCACGGTGAGTTCCGTTCGGGGCGCCCCTTGTGTCGACGTCCCCTGGTTCGATCCGGAGCTGTTGCGCGGCAACATCTCGCAGGATGTTCGCGACTTCCTGTTTGGCGTTGAGACCGGCACGACCAAGTACAAACAGTGGTCAATCGACGGCTTCGTGACCGGAGAGGCATTCGAACTACCGGCGGGCGCACTGGGCGTCGCGGTTGGTTTCCACTACCGGGAAGACGAGATTACGGACACCCCGGGGCTCATTACCTTCGATCCCGCTACGGGTGAGGGCAACTCCTGGCTGGACGATGCGGCAGGTATCACCAAGGGTGATGACAGCACGGTCGCCTTTTTTGCAGAGGTCGATATACCGCTCATTGCCGACAAACCCGGGTTCGAGAATCTGACCCTGAATGCATCGGCGCGGTATACCGATGTGGATTCGTTCGGTGATGACACCACCTGGAAAGTGGGTGTGAACTGGCAGATTGCGCCAACGTTCCGTGTGCGGGCGAATCAGGGCACGTCCTTCCGCACACCGGCACTGTTCGAATTGTTCCTGGCGGATCAGACCAGCACCATCAGTCAGCGCTCGGATCCGTGTCGAAATTATGAGCAGAATTTCATTGATGGCGTGATCTCGCCGAACGTGCATGCGAACTGCGCGGCCGATCCAAGGAATTTGCCACCTGATTACACGGGTGGCACCGTGACGCCGACCGTATTTACCGGTGGTGGTTTGGGCGTGCTGGAAGCAGAAACATCCAAGTCCAAGACTTACGGCTTTATTTGGCAACCGGAATTCGCCAACTTCAGCATGTCTCTGGATTACTTCGATATTGAAGTGAACGACGAAGTGGATCAGCTCGGTGGTGCGCAAATCATCGCAAGCTGTTACGAGTCGGATTTCGGCTTTGCATTCGGCAATACCGAGCCGTTGTGCCAATTGTTCGATCGTACCGGGATCAACTTCGGCCTCGACAACATCCGCGACAGCTTCATCAATATCGCCTCGCAACGAAATCGTGGTTATGATTTCCAGGCGAACTACAGCACGGAATTACCGTGGGGTAATTTGCGGATTGATCTGGCTGCGACCCGTCAGATCGAGGATTTTAAGGAGTTGTTCGAAGGCACAGCAGAAGACTTCAACGGCGTGGTGGGCCATCCGGAGTGGGTTGGTGAGAGCAGAATTACCTTTGAACGCAACGCGTGGAAATGGTTCTGGGGTGCCAATTACATCGGTACATCGTCCAATGAAGAGAGGTTTGGGCAGAACTTTGTGAACTACCGGGGTGTGACCTACGATGCCAAATTGGGTACGGATGCGTTGTGGTATAACGCCTTCTCGGTGCAGTACGAGATGCAAAGCGGGTTGCGGATACTGGGTGGTCTATCGAATGCCTTTGACCGGAATCCGCCGCAGTTGACAAGGCAGAGCACAGGGGGTCAGTACTCAATGGTCGGAAACGCGCTGCTGGCTTCTCAGTACGATCCTCTTGGTCGACGATTCTTCCTGAACCTGACCATGACGTTCGATTAAGAAACGTCAAACTGATAGATTGAATGTGCCGGCTTATGCCGGCACTTTCATTTGGGGATACGGCCAATGCCGAAAATCGTGGTGAAAGGGGACAATCTCAATGCGCTGAACTCGAATTTCGCGCAATCGCCATTACTTGAACCGGTATTCCTGAACAGCGTGCCCAAGTGCGGCACGCATCTTATCCGCAACATCATTCGCATGTTCGTGCCGGTGGATCAGCAATACCACGCTGCCTTCATTCAGCATGCCATCCTGCGTCAACATCAGGCAGCCTTTTCCCAGGCGATGCCGCATTTGAGCTGGGGCCATCTGCTGTATTCAGATGACGCGGCGATCGTGCTCAAACATGTGCATCACATCGTGCAGGTTCGTGACCCGTACACCTGGGTGCTGGCAAGAGCCCGATTCTTTCTGTCAGACACGTTCCAGGGTGCGCTGGAACATCTGAAAGGCGGCAACGTGTCGGTTGAAGAGGTGCTGAACATGATGATATTCGGCATTCACAACAAAGCGCCCAACATGTATGAAATCTACACGCACAATGCAGTGTCGTGGCTCGGTACCAAGATCAGACTGCTGCGCATGGAAGAGTTGCTGTCGCACGTCAGGCAACTCGATACCCCGGAGGCGGAGCAGTTCTTTTCGACATTGTTGCAGGACTGCGGGATCGGCGAGTTACCCGATGACTGGCGTGAAAGGGTTCGTGTAGGTGCTGATCGCCAGCAGAGCGGTACCGCTCGGGAGAATCTTGCCGGCAGCGGTGCCGACGATGTGCCGGATGAGCTGCCGGATATGCAGAAACGGCTGGTGGATTACGCAGTACCGGGATTGCGCGCCATCCTCGGCTACGAGTAGGAGCGGCATCCTGCCGCGATCAGGATCGAATCGCGGCAGGATGCCGCTCCTAACGCCGTGCCTTTCTCCAGTCATCTATTCAGAGCCAGCAGGGAACCTTGGCCCGATTACATCCTCCAAACCCTATAATGTTCAGGGTTGGGGTGTATGTGCCTGGCCGGTGTTTGTGGGGGGGAACAAGTGAATTCTGACCAAAGTAGTATGGCGCGACGGGAATTCCTTTTGCACGTCGGTCGCGCCGCCGGCAGCACGGCAATGTTACGGACGATGGCCGCCCTGGGAATTGGCAGTGCGGCAGTGAGTTGCGGGTCTTCATCCGCCGCGCCTGGGGCCCCGAATCCTCCGCCTCCGGCGCCACCGCCCAATGCGATTCTCTCGCCACGACCCGGGGACTGGCCGGCGAACGCGGGTGTTGGCAAATCGATTGTGATTCTGGGCGGTGGTATCGCCGGCATGACGACGGCTTTCGAAATGAAGAAGCTTGGCTACACGTGCACCATTCTCGAAGCCTTGCCCAATGCGGGCGGCCGCAACCGGACCATTCGTGCCGGCGATACGATCACGGAAATTGATTCCTCGCAGATGTGCCTGTTCGATGTCGATGACGATCTGTATTTCAATCCGGGTCCGGCGCGAATCTCTCACCATCATGAATTCCTGCTCGGTTACTGCCGGGATTTTGAGGTCGCGCTGGAAGTATTCGTCAACGACAATCGTGCGGCGTTGTTGCATTCTACGGCTTCATTTAACGGACAAACACAGATCATGCGTCGTGTTCGGGCGGATTCGCGCGGAAATATTGCCCAGCTACTGGCGACGGCAGTCAATCAAAACGCGCTGGACCAGGAATTGTCGGCGGCGGACAAGAGCAACATTCTGAACATGTTGCGAAACTACGGCGATCTGGACGGCGCGTTCAACTACATTGGCACGAGTCGCGGTGGTTTTCCCGGGCAGGAAAACACCGGCAGCCGGCAACGCGGAGAGTTGGTGAGCCCATTGCAGTTACGAGACCTGATTGCGGATTCTTTCCTGCAACTGCGGACGGATTTCTCGGAAGGTCTCAATCAGCAGGCGACCATGTTGCAGCCGATCGGCGGGATGGATCGGGTCGCCAGGGCATTCGAAACGCGCGTGGCCGCCGACATTGTCTATGAAGCGATTGTGAGCGAGGTGCGCAAGGTCGCCAATGGCGTCCAGATCGTATATCGGGATCGATTTGGCATGTCACTGAGTATCGATGCCGATTACTGCGTTTGTACGATTCCGGCGACCGTATTGCGAAATATTGTGAGTGACTTTTCTGCCTCCCATCAAGCCGCGATCGATAATTTTAGCTACTCGTCGGCCGGCAAGGTTGCATTTCAGTCGCGGCGATTCTGGGAGCAGGACCACAATATTTACGGTGGCATATCCTGGACGACGCAAGACATTACGCAGATTTGGTACCCCAACAGCGGCTACGGGAGAGACAACGGTATCCTCGTAGGTGCTTATATGTTTGGCGGCGCGGCAGGAAATAATTTCGCCAATCAGACGGTGCAGCAACGATTAAGTTCCAGCATTACAGCGGGCGGAAACCTGCACTCGGAGTATGCCAATGAAGTGAGCAGGGGCATCACAGTGTCCTGGCCGAAGGTGCCGTTCCAGTTGGGTGCATGGGGCACTTCGGCTCCCGGTGACTTGTTAACACCGGATGAGAATATTTTCTTTGCCGGGGAGCATTTGAGTATCTTGCAGGGCTGGCAGGAAGGGGCAATTTTGTCGGCGTACCATGCGATCGACGGCATCGTCACTCGCGATCAAGCTTAAATAGGGTCGCGCCTCAGGTGACGCTCCTACAGTTTTTCTATTGGCACTCCTGTAGGAGCGTGCCCCGGCGCGCGACCAAGCTCAGGAGTCGCGCCCCAGGTGACGCTCCTACAGTTTTTCTACTGGCACTCCTGTACGCGCGTGCCCCGGCGCGCGACCAAGCTCAAGAGTCGCGCCTCGGGAGACGCTCCTACAGTTTTTCTATTGGCACTCCTGTACGCGCGTGCCCCGGCGCGCGACCAAGCTCAGGAGTCGCGCCCCAGGTGACGCTCCTACAGTTTTTCTATTGGCACTCTTGTAGGAGCGTGCCCCGGCGCGCGACCAAGCTCAGGAGTCGCGCCTCGGGAGACGCTCCTACAGTTTTTCTATTGGCACTCTTGTAGGAGCGTGCCCCGGCGCGCGACCAAGCTCAGGAGTCGCGCCTCAGGTGACGCTCCTACAGTTTTTCTATGGGCACTCCTGTAGGAGCGTGCCCCGGCGCGCGACCAAGCTCAGGAGGTCGCGCCTCAGGAGACGCTCCTACAATTATTCTATGGGCACTCTTGTAGGAGCGTGACCTGACACGCGACCGGAGTCAAAAGAATCGCCAAGTGCTGCCGGTCGTCGAAGGTTTGGGAGTTTGCTAACGGGATTCACTCAAGCCTGGCCAGAATTTCGCGGGCTTGCGTCGCATCCTTCTGCATCTGAACAATAAGCGCATCGAGATCATCAAATTTCTCCTCGTCGCGCAATTTCTCAATGAAGTCCACCTGAATATCCTGGCCGTAAATGTCTTCGTCGAAGTCGAAAATATGGACTTCGAGCAATGGCTTTGTACCGTTGACAGTGGGGCGTGTGCCAAGACTCGCAACACCGTCCAAAGCATCCGGACCCAGGCCGAAAACTTGTGCGGCAAAGATGCCCATGAAAGCCACTTGCAGACGATCCGGGTTAACGTTAGCCGTGGGAAACCCCAATTTTCGGCCAAGATGTTTTCCATGCACGACTTTGCCGGACATCCGGTAAGGACGACCGAGTAATGCGGCGGCTCGTTGCAGGTCGCCCGACGACAGGGCATGGCGAACGGCCGTGCTGCTGACGGTCTCGCCCTCATACGTAACGGCGGGAATGCGAACCACCTCAAAATCAAGTTTTTTTGCTGCTTTCTTCAGGTGCTCGATGTTGCCGCTGCGATTCAGGCCGTAATGAAAACTTTCGCCAACAATCAGTTTGCGTACATTGAGCGAATCGAGAAGAACCTCCTGAATGAACGCTTCTGCCGTAAGGCCGCGCATGTCGGCGTCGAAACTGGCGCAGTAATAGATGTCAATGCCATATTCGTCCAGCGCCTGACACTTTTCACCAAAGCGCATCAGTCTGGGTGGCGGATTTTGTGGTGAGAAAAACTCTTGCGGTGTGGGCTCAAAGCTCATGACCAGTGATGGCAGACTGGCTTTCCGCGCTTCCGACAAAACTCGGTCAAGCAGTTTCTGGTGACCAAGATGCAGTCCGTCGTACACGCCGATCGTTGCAATGCTGCCATCTGCCAGGTCAGTTACGAGAGTGCCATCTGTTTTCCGAATTATTTGCATGATTCAAGCCGGGCCTGCTAACCTTTCGAAGCCAATATTAATTCAATTGAGCCCGATCATCTCCTCTTCTTCATCGGAGTGCCAACGGGTGATTACGGAGAATACCAAAACATGCCATATCCCAATACGCTTATTTTTGTCGATCTTGCGTCTGATGACCCCGATGCTGCGGGTGAATTCTATGCAGAAGTTTTTGGCTGGGAAGATGATCCTCGATTGAATGGCAATTACCATCGCATGGTGCCGGGACAAAACTTTAATCTGCCGGATGGCTCGCAAAGCGAAGTCGGCAATTTGCATCTTGGTATTTATAATGTGGCCAATGCGCGACCGCATCCGGATCTGGATGGGGTCGAGCCGCGCAAACTGGCGGATGGCGGTCGTGGGGCGCGAGTCTGGATCATGGTTAGCGAAGATGATTCTGCGGACAGAATTCTGAGCACGGCGGAACGCCTGGGGGCGACCATTCTCTGGCGCGATCATTTTTGGGCGGAGTTCGGCGGTTTCAATCATTGCTTCCGAGATCCGTGGGGCAATGAAATGCTGTTATGGGTCAAGGGCGGAGAAAATCCACAGGTTCCGCCAAACTTTACCCAGGAGTAGGGCCGCCGATCTATAGGCTGGGAGCGGACAGGATATGCCCCGCTTGATATGTGCTCAGGTCGCGCGTCAGGTCACGCTCCTACAGGAATGCCAGTAGACTACTTGTAGGAGCGTGACCTGACGCGCGACCTGCGGGAATGATCATTGCGCTGCCGCACAAATCCCCCTGTCAGGCCTTGCCGTAGCCGCCGCCGCCGGGGGTCTGCATCAAGACTACGTCGTCCGCCTGCATGACGACCTTCTTTGCCTCGGAACTCGGCTTGCCATTGACCAGAAACTGGCCGGCTGCGCCGTCGGCGGCACCGAATATGCCTTCGGCTTGCGATTTCAGCCGGCTGGGTATTGCGTTGAGCAGCCATTCCTGGCCGGTTCGCATACGAAAGCCGATGCGTTGCCCATCACCGCCGTTGTACCGGCCCTTGCCACCGGTGCCAAGTGCCAGTTCCTTGCACGTGAACACAATGGGGATTGATGCTTCGAGAACCTCAACCGGCACTGCGGCGACGCCGGTGGGATAGCAGGTCGCCGAGAGGCCGACTTTGGTCTTGCGTGCACCCATGCCGCCGGAGTAATTGAACATCGAACTGGTGAATGGTTTACCCTGCCGGTCGCGGCCCTGAATCTGGATGGTCCACACGGCTCCGGAACCCTCTGCGAGGATCTTGTCCGGCACAACCTGCGCCAGCGCTTTCAGTATTGGAAAGGGCACGTACATGCCAACAACGTGTCGTGCGTTCACCGGTGACGGGTATTGGGCGTTTACGATGCACTCTTTCGGTGTTTTGATAATGATGGGCGCAAGGCTGCCGGCGTTATTTGGCAGATCCGGATCCAGGATGCTGCGAATTGCGAATGTGCTGTAAGCGTGGGTGTATGCAGTGACGACGTTAATGCCACTCTGGCTGGGCCCGGAGCTACCGGCAAAATCAATAGTGATCTCACCTTTGTCCGTATCGATGGTCAACTCGGTTTTGAGCTTGATAAGCTCTCCGCCCGGTACGTCGAATTCGGTTTCGCCATGGTAAGTGCCGCCGGGTAGCTTGCGAATATCATCGCGAGTCGCCGACTCCGAACGTGAAATAATTTCTTCGGACAGATCGTCGATGTTTTCCAGGCCATAGCGATCGCACATCGCGTTAAGCCGCTCTCCACCCATCTTTCCGCTCGAGACCTGGGCCGCGAGGTCGCCGAAAATGGAATCGGGTGTGCGTACATTGCATCGAATGATGCTGTGCAACGTTTCATTGGGCTCGCCGCGCTCATACAACTTCATGACCGGTATCCACAGACCCTCTTCGTGGATATCACGAGCACCGGCACCCACACCGTAGCCACCGATGTCCGTATGGTGAATTGTTGAGCCGCAATAACCGATCAATTTGTCGTTGCGAAAAATGGGTGTTAGCAAAGTGATGTCAAAAAAATGACCGGCCGATATCCACGGATCGTTGGTAATCAGTACATCGCCTGGATAAAGAGACTCCGGCGGAATGACTTTTATCAGGTGTCCGGCAGCCGCCGCCAGTGAGTTGATGTGCCCTGGCGTACCGGTAACAGCCTGTGCGACCATGCGCGCATTCACGTCGAACAAACCGGTGGCCAGGTCGCCGGCTTCGCGAACGATGGGGCTGAACGCGATTCGCTGTAATGCTTTTGCCTGTTCGCTGACGATGCTGATCATGTTTCCCCACATGATCTCCAGTTCGATTCCATCAAGTTTAGCCATTTCTCTAGTCCTGCCGGCTCGCAATCAAACTGCTGTCTTTATGCACTGTCAGGTTCCAGCCCGGTAATATGAACGCGGTGGTTTCTCGCTCTTCAACGATCACGGGGCCATCGATATTTTGTCCGGCTGCCAGTGCGTTTCTGTCGTACACGGGTATCTCAATGCGCTGATTTTCGATGTAAACGGGACGATGAGATTTTGGTTTCCCTTCCTGGTCGGGCAGGGATACCGTTACCGCGCGTTGTGCCTCGCCGCCATGGGCAGTAACACGCCAACTGACAACCTCGATATCCATGTCATCGAGTCGCAGACCGTAAAGTTTCTCGTAAATCGCGTTGAATCGCTCACGCAAGTCGCCCTGATTTTCGCTTTGTCGCGGGTCTCCCGAAAGCGGCACTGGCACTTCATTTTGTTGTCCGACATAGCGCATGTCGGCGGCGAATTCGAAGGCCACCGCTGATTCATCCAGGCCGGCATCGATCAACGCCCTGGTACCTTCGTCGAGCATGTCGGCGATGAGTGGTTTGACGTCTGCCCAGTTGATATCACTGAGTCGGCAGAGCCCGCCGCGGGCAAGATCGAGCCTCGCCGGAGTCACCAGAGTACCGAAGGCGCTGAGAACACTCGCCATTGCCGGATATATTACCTGGGTGCTGTCCAGGCGTTCCGCCACGTAACAGGCGTGGACGGGGCCTGCACCGCCGAATGCCAGCATCGGCAGACCGCGGTAGTTGATGCCTCGATCGGTCGCATGCGCGCGTGCGGCGGCGGCCATGGATTCGCCAACCACACTGAAGATTCCATGAGCCGCGTCTTCAACCGATGTGCCCAGCGTGTCCGCAAGCTTCTTCACCGAAGCTGTGGCGGCGGCGGCGTCGAGTGGCATGTCTCCACCCAGAAAATTGAGTGGGTCGAGGATTCCTAGGACAACGTCCGCATCCGTGACGCAGGCGTTCGTCCCACCTTGCCCGTAGCAGGCGGGTCCCGGACTGCTGCCGGCACTGTCGGGTCCGACCTTAAGGAGTCCAAGCGAGTCGACTCGGGCGATCGAGCCGCCACCGGCACCGATCTCAATCATGTCGATAGACGGTACCGTGATTGGCATGCCGCTGCCGGGTTTGAATCGGTAACGCCGGTCAACTTCAAAGTCGCCGATAACAAGCGGTTCGCCTCCCTGAATGATGCATGCTTTGGCCGTTGTCCCACCCATATCAAACGAGATCAGGTTATCGATGCCGTGTTTACGGGCGATGAAACCGGCAACCAGTGCGCCGGCGGCCGGTCCTGATTCGATCATGCGGACCGGATACGTTGCGGCAGTGCGAGCGCCAACGACGCCGCCGTTCGACAGCATGATAAGCGGCTCATGGTTGACGCCTTTTTCCTGCAATTTATCGATCAGCGCGTTCAGGTAGGGTCGTGTGGTAGGCACGGTGTAGGCGTTAATCGCAGTTGTGCTGGTGCGCCGATACTCGCGCATCTGCGGTGCGACATCGCTGGACAGCGTGACAAAGAGATCCGGTGCGATGTCGGACAGGATGTCGCGGAAGCGACGTTCGTTAGCCGGGTTTCGGTAGCTGTTCAGGAAACACACGGCGATCGATACAACGTCTTTAGCCGCCAGTTGTCGTGCGATCTCCGCGACGGCATCCGGGTCGACTTCTTTGCCAACGCTACCATCGGCGTAGATGCGCTCGTCCACGCTCCAGGTGAAGTCTCGCGTGATCAAAGGTTCGGCGTACTCGATCTGCGGGTCAAACATGTCGTAGCGATGTTCGTCCCGAATATAGAGAACATCTCGGAACCCTTCGGTGGTGATTAAACCGGTTGGCGAGCCTTTGCGCTCAATGAGAATGTTGGTGACAACGGTGGTCGCATGCGTGATGACATCGTTCACCTGATTCAGTTCGATGCCAGCTTTGATCAGCACCATATCCGCTGCCTTGAAGAATCCCTCAAGCAAGTCATGATGAGTGGTCAGCGTCTTGTCGGTCCAGCCCTGGCCCCCGTCGGAAATGAGTACGGCATCGGTAAATGTGCCCCCGATATCAATCGCCAGTGCATATCGGGTCATTCCTGTTCTTCCTCTCTGTAGCCCAGTCGAGCGGAAACCTGTGCGGCAGCCTTCGATACCGCGCTAATCATTTTCTTATCCGGGTTTGCCGTCAGATGCTGGATGGATCCGACGATCGAGATCGTACCGGCAAGTTCATTATTCGCATCGAACACTGGAGCGGCCAGCGCGTTGATTCCCATAAGCGCTTCGCCCGGTGCCACCGCCCACTGACACTGCCGGATTTTCTCAATCTCGGTTTTCAATTTCCTGAAGTCAATGCCGCTTTTTGCCTGCGATGTATCAGCGGCCCGATTGACCAGTTGTTGCCACAATCGATCAGGGCCGAACGCCAGTGCAATTTTGCCTTGCGCAGAGGAATGAAATGCGAACAGAGTTCCCGGAGGCGTGGAAATTTCAACGGATGAGCGATGTTTGACTATATCGAGGATACGTACGCCATTTTCCTCAACCTGACCGATCGTGACGGTCTGCCCCACCTCGTCGCGAAGTGATCGCATGACGTATCGCGCTTCTGATAAAAACTCAGTTTGGGCGGCAATCAACTGGCCGATGTGAAACAGCCTTAATGTCAGCGAGTATTTGTCGGTTTCGGGATCCTGAGAGACGTATTTCATGTCCACGAGTGTGCGCAGGTGCCGGTAAATTCGCGGCTTGTTCGCCCCGACACGTTTTGCCAGTTCGCTGACACCGACCGGGCCACCGGCCGCTGCCATGTTTTCGATGACCGATAACGATGTTACGACGGCGTCGATGGGTGTGTTATCCGCCATCGTCAGTCGCTCTTGAAGTCGGCTTCTTGGTATTCCACCAAATGTCGATAGTCCTCTCGAATCGGGCTGAACACATCAAGATTGAGTACGACTTCATCACCGATCGGTTCGCCACAATGCGTCACGTTCGCCGGAATGCGGATCACGCTGCCCGGCCCCACTTCGAATTCATCGTCGCCGACCACGAATTTCATGCGTCCCTGCACCACGTAGGCAATTTGCTCGAACGGGTGGCTGTGTGGCTTTACTTCCATGCCTGGCGTGAGCCAGTTCATGACCAGCAGGACGTCGTCACCGCGAAAACCGCTGCGTTCCACGCCTGCACGGACTACTTCTTTGGGGAGTTCATCCCACTTGTAGAGACGTGCTTTCTCAGCCATCGTCTGTCCCCCGTTTCTATAGTCGAAACCGTATTTATCCTAGCGATACATTAGCCGATTCGTTGCGGGTCGTCAATGAAGGTTATGGGCTGCTGTTACGGCACCGGTATTCGCTTGGAGAGGTGTTGTAGTGAGCGCGGAAGGCTCGGCTGAAATGTGCTGAAGCGTTGAAACCCCAGCGGTAGCAGATCTCGGTAATCGACAGGTCGGCATATAGCGGGCTTATGAGTTCAGCGCGACAGCGTTCGAGACGCCTTGTTCTGACGTAGTTGCTGAATGTCTTGCCGGATAACGTAAACAGTTTTTGCAGGTATCTTAGCGACACGCCGTGCTCTTCGGCGATGCGCCCCGGGGTGAGCTTGGGATCGCTCAGGAGGGTCTCGATGGTCTGGCAGATTCGGTGCAGATGTGCAGCCTTGGCGCTCGTCGCGCCGCCCAGAACAGATACATCGCTGGAGATATTGTCTGTGTGTGTCACACAGGTAATCAGGAATTCAGTCAGTGCCAGTTCAACCGGGTGAAGTTGTTCGGCGGTGATGTCGTCCAGACCTTCAGCCAGTGAGCGCAGCATGCCAGAGAAGACGAGACTGATTCCGCTTTGTCCCGGGAGACAGCCAACGCGCAGCGAGAGCGGGGCGATCAGGCGCTGGTTGAGTGCCAGTTGCGGTATCTTGACGAAAAGCAGGCGCACGTCAGTGGTGAACGTGAGTGTTGCGTCATCTATGCGAATTCCCCCAAAACAATACTCGTCATGCTCAATGACTTGTATTGAATAAAGTCAGACACGAATTGAAGCTTGTCGTCTTCTTCGCGGGCACCCAGAACGTAGAGCAATGGCAGGAAATGGTCTTTGGTCGGTACCGAAAGTGTTGCATCCATTCCGCGAGCTTGATAATCGAGTACGCCTTGCGGATTGTCCTCGACGATGCAGTTCTTGATGTAGTCATTAAACCGGGCCGCCCAGTCATACGGGCGTGACTCCTCGTTCCAATCCATCACGCTCAGGTTGTGCACGATATCGCCGGAACCAGCGATCAGGATGCCTTCATCGCGTAACGGTTTCAGACGTTTACCCATGTCGTAATGCCATTGCTCGGTCCGGGACCTATCGATGCTGAGTTCTACGATGGGAATGTCTGCATCCGGCCAGGCCTTCGAGAATACCGTCCACGCACCATGGTCGAGTCCCCAGGACTGATCCATTTGCACGGCTATCGGTTTGAGCAAATCAGCCACCCGTTCAGCCAGCGCCGGGCTGCTCGGGGCGGGGTACTGACAATCAAAAAGAGGTGCCGGAAGCGTGCGCCCAAAGTCGTGAATAGTGCGTGGTGTTTCCATCGCTGTGACGGCGGTGCCGTGCGTGTACCAGTGTGCCGAGACACACAGGATGGCTTTTGGGCGCTCGATCGAATCGGCAATGCGCTTCCAGCTTTGCGTTGCAATATTGTCCTCAAGCGCATTCGTAGGACTGCCGTGACCGAAAAATACGATCGGCATTTTTGTGGATTTGGTCATCTGTTGTGTATTTCCACGAGCGATCGGGATTGGTTGTTCCAGCATTCCTGGTAACGCGGTACGAGCCATTTATTAAAGTCGTGTTGTGCGCCTTCCTGCCAGGAATAGCGTCCGCGAATGGCGTATTTTGAGCGCAAACCAATTTGTACCAGTTTGTCGACATGCAAATCCTGCGCAACAATTTCCGTTGCGGCGGCCATATTCATGTCGATGCAGTGCTGGTAGTTCGCTTCACGCATGGCGCCCGGAGCCACCAGCGTGCCGATATCCATTTCCAGGGTCTCAGCCCCGGTTGCACGGACGATCAGGTAGATGACCATGTCACTCGTCATGACCAGCGACAATGTCGGCGGAATGTTTGCGAACACCATTCGATTGCGGCCTTCATCTGTCAGGTTCGGGAAAATGGGCAGCAACGCCTTTTGCGTCGCGTTGAAGCTGGCGTCTGCATGCTTGGTGCCATTAAAGCGGTAATATCCGGCCGTGTCCTCGGGCAGGTCGGGGAAGGTGGCGAGTGCGCTCGGCACGAAATCATGCAATGGCCCCTGGTGCAGGCGATTGGCATGATAGCCGTCATTGTTGTTTTCGAACATGACTTTCCAGTTCCAGTCGAATTCCGGTGGGTCCTCGGGTTTGACACCTTCGGCCGTGGCGAGATCGTGCGCCGCAACGGCTTCATCCACCGCGACGAGTCGGGGTCCCAGCGGTGCGGCGTCCGCGTCAAAATTGATGAAGACAAAACCCTGCCAGACTTCGGCCTTGAAGTTGGTCAGTCCGAATTTTGATTTATCAAAATTGCACGTCTTTTCCATTGCAGGTGCTTGCGTCAGGCGGCCATCCAGCGAATAACTCCAGTGATGATACGGGCACAGGAAACCACGGGTATTGCCATTGCCCTCGGCCACCAGCATTGCACGATGCTGGCATACGGATGACATGGCTTTGAGTTCACCCTTGAGAGTGCGGACCACGATGATGGGTTCGCCGGCGATAGCGGTGGTGTAGTAGTTGCCCGGTTTGCTGACCCAGGATTCTCGCCCGGTGCAAAGCCATTCGCGCCTCAAAGACGGCATCCTTTTCGAATTCGTAAAAGTCCCTGTCGGTATAGCATTCTGGCGGCAAGGTCTCGGCATCGCCGAGCGGCAGCGTGGAACTTGACAAGCCCGCAAAAAAATCGTCAGTGAGTTGAAACTTGCTCATTGCTGTCCTTCCGTTACTGGTGGCAAGAGTATTCGATACATCTACCGACAATGCTAGTCCGGCCCTACGCTCCTACAGCTTATCTATTGCCATCCAGTTCGCGCAGTTTTGTCTTTAATACCTTGCCGTAGCTATTTCTGGGCAGCGCATCAATGAGCCGATATTCACGAGGACGTTTAAAGCGCGCAATACTGGCAAGACAAAACTCGTCCAGCGATGCCGTATCCAATGACGTTCCATCCTTCATGACAACGTAGGCGACGACACTTTCACCCCATTCACGATCCGGTCGGCCAATCACCGAGACCTCGACAATATCCGGATGCTTGAGCAGTACTTCCTCAATCTCGCGAGGGTAAATATTGGACCCGCCGGAGATAATGAGATCCTTGGAGCGGTCCTTCAGTGTCAGGAAACCGTCCATATCGAGCACGCCAAAATCACCCGTATGTAACCAGCCGTCTCGCAGCGTTTCGTCCGTGGCCACTGGATTCTGCCAGTAACCTTTCATCACAGTTTCACCCTTGACCAGTACTTCACCGATCTCGCCCTCGGGTAACCAGTCGCCGCCGGTGCTCCTGATGCGAACGTCGACGACACTCTGTGCAATGCCGACAGAAGCCAGTCGTTCGAGCCAGCGCGGGTGATCTCTGTCGGCGTGCATGCGGGCGCTCAACGCGGTAATGGTCATCGGGCTCTCGCCCTGCCCGTAGAGTTGCGTCAGCTTCGGGCCGAAGCGATCGAGTCCGGCGAGACAATCTTCGACGTACATGGGTCCGCCACCGTAGATAATGGCCTTCAAGTTGGTCGTGTCCTCGTCAGCCGGATGATCGACAAGGCGCTTGACCATGGTGGGTGCCGCAAAAAACGCGCTGCCGGGCCAATGCCTGATCAAGGCGTAGATTTCTGCCACATCGAAACCGCTGCTTTCCGGCACCACATGGCAGCCCCCTTGCATGACATAGGCCAAGGCATACAACCCTGAGCCATGGCTCATCGGTGCTGCATGCAGAATCGTGCGCCACGGGGATGACTGATCGACGTCCGCGAAATAACACAGGCTCATCGCGAGCAGGTTGCGGTGACTCAGCATAGCGCCTTTCGGCATGCCGGTCGTGCCACTGGTATAGAACAACCAGGCCAGGTCGTCCGCCGCCCGAGGCGCCAATGGCATCGTTGCGCCAGTGAGCATGTTTGTGTACGTGGCGTCACCGATTTCAACGATTGACTGGAGCGCGTCACAACCGGTTGAGGCAATATCCTCGGTCAGTGACTGCGTTGTGAAACAGAGTTTTGCCTGGCTGTTGTCCAGAATATATTTGAATTCGTTGCGATGCAGTTTGGCATTGACGGGTACAGCAACGAGGCCGGCATGCCAGATCGCATACAGGAGTTCAAGGTATTCAGGGCGGTTTTTCGAGACCAGGGCAACACGATCGCCAAGCTCCAGGTCATACTGATGTCGCAAGGCCCACGCAATGTGAGCGACCCGACTGGCCACCGTTGCGTAATCGCAGACAATCGTCGTGCCTTTCGCGACGGCCGGATTGTCGCGAAACGCGCGACCCGCGCGGATCATGTGAGAGGCGATATTCATACTGGAATTGACCGAATTTAGCATATGGACTATCGTATCGCTAGCACAAATAGTATATCGCTAATCGAAACAAAATCGAATCGACGAATTTTGCATGATGAGTTCAATACTGTCGAGTTCTTAGGCATTATTCGCACCACCTTTTCTTAATCAATAACAACGAAGGCGCAAATGGGGGATTCGACGAACACCGGCAACAGTTCCACCGACTGGAGAGGCTGGTGGCAATTCACGCTTGTCAGTTTGATTTTCTTCCACCTCACGGCATCGACTTTTACCTCGCTAGGCGTTGCGCTTCCGTTCATGATCGAGGAACTTTCCTGGTCGTGGTCAAATGCCGGTCTCGGTTTCTCCATCCTGGCTTTCATGGTGGGCATTACGGGGCGGTTGCCTGCATGGACGATGCAGCGTTTTGGCGTCGGCGCGACGTTCGCTGTCGGCGGACTCATCCTGGCAGGCGGCCTCAGCTTGCTGGCTTTGGCTACGGGCCTTACCCAGTATTTCATGGGTGCTGCATTTGCCGGACTGGGATCCGCGTTGTGTGGCATCGTTCCGGGCGTTGCGGTTATCAATCAAGCCTTACCTCACCGGCGTTCATTCGCAATTGGCGCGTATATGACCATCGGCGGTTTGGGCGGCGTTGCCGGTCCGCTGATTGTGACGACGGTCGTGGCAATGACCGGCTCATGGCGCTGGCATTGGTGGTCGGTGGCCGCGGCCAACATTGTGCTCGTGGTATTGGCAGTCCTCACATTTGGCGTCAAACGGAAAGCGCCCACGGACCTCGTGCAAGCGCAAAAACCCGTTGCAGAAAAACACACGCAACGGGTCCATGCGACGATCAGAGAATGGCGCCTGAAGGATGTACTCAGGACACCGCAGTACTACGTGATTGTTGCCGCCTGGACGATGACACTCTTCGGTGGCGTGACGACCAATAGCTGGGCCGTTACTCACATGGGTACTCTGGGAATTTCCATAACCATCGCGGCGGGTGCATTGAGTGCGCATGCGTTTATTAACGCTTTCTCGCGAGCATTCGGTGGCGCGCTCGCCACGTGGATCGATCCGAAGTGGTTGCTGGTGTCTGCACTGGCCGCCGAGATCGTGGGCATGCTCGCGCTGGCATCGGCTGACAACATCGTCACGATTGTATTGTTCGCATTCGGTGAGGGTTATGGTTTCGGTATGTGCATGTTCGCGACGACCATCTTGCTGGTTAACTACTACGGCCCGAAAGAAGCGCCGAAAACGATGGGCACAATGCACATGTTCTCAACGGTGGCGATGCTGGGCCCTGTGCTGGGTGGTGTCGTTGCCGACACATTCGGCGGGTTTTCCGGTCTCTTCAGAGTGTATGCCGTGGTCTTGCTGGCCTGCCTCGTTGCTGTCTCACTGATGAAGCCGCCGTCGTTGCCGAAAGAGAACAACAGTTGACGATCGCATGATGCGACAAGGCCGTATTGATGGTGCCAGAATTGACTTGGGATCGCGCCTCAGGTGACGCTCCTACAGGCGCGCCAATCGGCAGATTGTAGGAGCGTCTCCTGAGGCGCGACCGACGAAGCCGAGTTCCCGGGGATCGTTCAACTCTGAGGCTTTTTTCTTGAGCAAATCTCGATAGGTTCTATCGCGCCCGGCGGGCGTCGTGTTCTGCCGTTTCGATCGTACTGCTGATTATTGCGATCGCCGGTGCACTGCTCGGTATTGCTAAAGAAACCAGGCTAACGTCACGAGTGTTCAGCGCCGATCTTGTAATACTTGCCAGCGAAAAATACCAGTGGTTCTGCAGGGCATTTTCGTAATTCGAGGACCCGTCCGAGCAAAATGACATGGTCGCCCGCGGGGTGCCGACTTCTCACTTCGCACTGGAACAACGCCGAATACGATTTCAGCAACGGCAGTTCCTCGATGCCGGGATCATATCCCACCTCCGCAAAATGATCGGAGTCTTCGCTCGAGAAATCATGTGAAAGTCGCTGTTGGTCCGAGCGCAGTATGTGCACGGCAAAGTTACTGGCCTGCATGAACACGTCAAAAAATGCGGAGTTGTTATCAATGCTCCACAGGACCAGCGGCGGAGCAAGCGACACGGATGCAAAACTGTTGACGGTCATGCCAACGGGTTTGCCATCCTGGTCACGGGCGGTAATGATCGCGACACCGGTCGGAAAACTGCCGAGCGCATCGCGGAATTCTCTTGAATCGGTTTCGTTCATTCGAGTAGGGGCCAGAGAGGAGTCTGGCGATGATCTTAGCGAAAAAATCAAACGAAGTATTGCTGGTTATCCCACACAATACGTTGCTGGATGTCCGCCATCAGGCGGCGAAATTTTCGATCGACCCGTGAACCGAATAGCGGGTCGCGGTCGTCGGCACCTCCCAAGTCAATATTTGACCACTCACTGTCGTCCAGCAACTCGTCTGCAAGGGAAAACAGTTCGCGTTCCTCCCAGTACATGTGCGTGAGCAGTGTTTCCCGGTAGTTGCGCAGCTCCGCAATAATTACATCGCGTTTGATGAAAGCGCCCGCGGCAATGGAGTCCATGTCATCGCGGAGCTTGACACCCAATTTCGCAATTTTTTCATGGTCTGCCTCGACACGTTGCAGATTTTCATTTGCGTCCGGTCGCACGGTTAGAATGTGCCGGTATAGCAGGTCTTCCCTGGGATGATGCACGGCATCGGGATAACTGGTCATGTATTGCATGACATCATGCACGAGTTCGTAATCCGGCTCTTCCAGGGCCTCCAGTCGTTCCGCCTCCTTTTGCAACAGATCAAGCAGCATCGCAAGATTGCGATGATCTGTACGAAGATTCGTCAACAGGGTTTCTACATCTCGTTTCATGGCAGGCCTTACAGTCGCGTCACCATCGATTACTTGATGAGTATTATAGGCGGGCGCTGGCCAACTCGCTATTGGTAGTTCTGCTTACAACTTGCGGTCATTGAACCAACGGCACGATTCCTTCCATCGCTATTTTGTAACCTTTTGTCCATCAGGGGCAACAGTAGAAAGATACGTGTCTGTCTTTTGACCTTGTAACCGGAAAAACCAACTTGCAACCCGACCAAGCCTATGTCGCGCCTGGTATGCCGCCATTGCATACGGACGGAAAAACGGTGTCGTTCTTCGAGTTCTGGCCCATGTGGCTGATGTACATTCCTGTCGTCCTGCAGTGGCTGGTGCTGGCTTGCCGATACCGGTCGCTGACGCTGCCTTTGATTGCCAATCCCAAACTGCCTGTATCGGGCATGGTCGGTGTGGGCAAATGCCAGGTAATGGAACAGGCGGTTGGTCACTGTGCCGAGTCCATACTGCCGTGGATACATCACCGCATCAGTCAGAAACCGCTCGAGCAACAGGCTGCCGACGTCATCGTGCAGACCAGGGTTCTGGGTATCAAATATCCGTTTGTATGCGAGCCGGATCTCGGCTGCCGGGGCGCCGGCGTCAAACTGATTCATGATGTCGATCAACTTGAGCACTATCTGGCAGCATATCCGCAAGGGGTTGGCGTTATCGTACAGAAACTCGCCAGCTGGGAGCCCGAAGCCGGTGTGTTCTATGTGCGTAGCCCGGATGACTCAGTGGGTCGGATTGTGTCGCTGGCGCTGAAGTACAGCCCCTAAGTCGTCGGTGATGGTGTGAGTACCCTGGCGGAGCTGATCGCTCGGGATCGTCGGGCCGGTAATCTTCAGCACCTGTATTTGGAACGGCATCAAGAGCGTTTGCAGGATGTTATCGAAGCGGGCGAATCGTTTCGGCTGGTTTTCTCGATCACGCACTCGCGCGGAGGTATTTTTCGCGATGGCAACTATCTTGTTACTCCCGAGCTCACAGACAGCATTAATCGACTAATGTCCGATATGCCGGAGTTTCATTATGGCCGGCTGGATATCAAGTTCTCAAACATCGAGCGCTTGCAGCAGGGCAGGGATATCGAGATCGTCGAGATCAACACTGCCAGCGCTGAATCGCTGCACATCTGGGACCGTAACGCACGTTTGGGGACCGCCCTGAAAACATTGCTTTGGCAATATCGTAGCTTGTTCCGGTTCGGTCAGATCAATCGAAAACGCGGATTTGTGCCACCGAAATTATCCGAAGTTCGGGATCGGTGGCGCGAGGAAAAACGAGTCGCGGCTTTTTACCCGTTGACGGATTGACTCTCGGTGACTGAGCCAATGAGGCATCCACTGCAGTTGCCATTCAGAAGCAGGTTGCTGAACCGGAGCATTTCCAGAGTGATCGGGCTGCGTCCAATCATCCACATTTATGATTCCTGGCTGGAATCGAAGCGCAATGATGCCTTGCCAGTGGGTGGTCAATTGCTTGATCATGCATTGACACTATTGCAGGCGAGCATTGTTTGGAGAGACAAGAGCACATGGGAATCAATTCCACAGGATGGGCCGCTGATCGTCGTTGCCAATCACCCGCTCGGTGGCCTGGAAGGGATGTTGATGGCACGGGAGTTACTGCGGCGCCGCAGTGACACGAAGGTCCTGACGAATGAGTTGCTGTCACGTTTTCCTGAATTCGATGATCTGTTCATCGGGCTCGATGTTCTCGGCGGCAAAGCGGTGAGCAGGAATACTCGAGGCATAAGAGATGCCTGCAAGCACCTGGCGGCGGGCTGTTGCATGCGATCTGCTTGCGTCGTTTCCTTCGATCTAATCTGCGTCAAAATGTCTATGAGCCGCTGTATACGTCGGTATCCGGATGGAAAGCGTACCACGCAAACCAGAAAGCAATGACGGTCGGTAACTCATCGCCGTTGTGATCGAAAATCCTTGCCGTTTGGTTGCGACGATCGAAGTGGACCTCGATTTTCTGACCGCGAAAATGATCGGTAAATCGTTCCGGTCCGTCTCTTAATTCGTCAAACGGATACGCTTTGAAATGGCCCTCGATTTCGAAGCCCAGGACCATCGATTTTCGACTGTATCGAGAATCATGATGTGCGACTGGAAAATACAATTTCTTGTTGTTGCTGTAATTTGGATATGGGTTTGCCCGATAATTGCGTCGATAACCCGTTTCTGTCGATAACACCTGGGATTCAGGGTGGCGAGCAATCCACTCGCGCCAGGTTGTATTGGAGAGAGGAATCGCCGTCATGCGGGTGCCTTTCATGGTGCCTGTAACTGCGGTACCCAGCATTTGCGACCATAGAGAATGTGTTTCACGGTCGTAGAGCAAGACATCGCTGTTGTACAGAAGACCAGAGACGCCAAACTCCAATTGTTTGCCGTTGTAGGTTGAGAAAAAGGCCATGCCACTGCCGCACAGCGGACAGTAGGTAATGACGACCGGGGTATCCCCAATGAAGTCGTTCACGATTTCATGATAATTCAAGATACGAATCGGATAGGCACGCTGGACACCGTCGAGGTCAATGCCGAGTACCCGATCCTTTGGACGTAGAAAAGATGCTTCACCGGCTGGCACAAACACGGGAGCATCCAGCGATGGAATTCCGTCTCTTCCCGGGCCGCCGTTAAAAATCTCGCTTGCCGGTATGAGCGCATCAGCAACTTCAAAACCATTTCGCGATTGCGCGGAAGCGCCGGTCGTGCTGGCCAGTCCAAGCAGGATAATCAGCGATACCCAATGAGAATGAAATCTTAGCGGAATATTAATCATGCCAGTTTGACCATCACGAATATGATGGGTTCCAGCTTATCGTTAGCACACTATGGAATACCGGCTGGCAGACGGTCACCTCATTGTTCGCTCGAAAAGGGGAGCCACGCGGATGTTCCAATACGGCGTTGCAGTGCTTGAAAAGGACCTGCCATTTCCTGCACACTGCGCCTTGTCTTGGAGCATCCGGGTGGCTCTGAATCCGCAATTATCACCTTGACGGAGTACTAGTATCGGCTAGTCGAAAAGGGGGGATCACATGAAGAACTGGCTGGTAACGGGTGTCAGCAGTGGGCTGGGAAGAGCATTAGCAAATGAAGTGCTGGCGGTGGGTGACACTGTTATCGGGACGGTTCGGACCGAGAAAGACCTGCTTGCCTTCGAAGCGCTGCATTCTGAGCGTGCGATTGGCTACCTGCTGGATGTAACCGACGATGCGAGAGTTTCGGAGGTTGTCGATGCTGCAGAAGAGCGTACAGGTGGACTGGACGTATTGGTTAACAACGCGGGCTACTGCCTTATCGGTGCTGTTGAGGAAATCACCGTTGAAGAATTACGTGCGTTGTTTGACGTAAATTTTTTCGGGGCGGTTGCCTGCATTAAATCGGTTTTGCCTGGTTTTCGTAACAGGCGTGCAGGGCACATCATCAATATTACTTCTGTCAGTGGTTTGGCGCCCTGGGCCGGGACGGCTGCCTACGGTTCAAGTAAATATGCGTTGGAAGGTTTTGGCCAGACGCTGGCACAGGAAATGCGGGAGTTTGGCGTGAAGGTAACCAATATCGAGCCTGGTGCACTTGATACTGATTTCGCGAGCCGCTCGGTAGCGACGGCGAAGCAGGATATTTCGGCTTACCGGGGAACAGCTGCCCATCTCCCTCGGCAGATTTTCGCGGCAGAGCAAACCAAGGCGGGCGATGTCAACAAGGCAGCGAAAGCGATTATCGCGATTGTCGAAGCAGATAATCCACCGACCCAATTGCTACTGGGGGAAGACGCGGTTCATTACGCGGGAAATCAGATGGCGCAATTTATGGCGAGTATGGCAGACTGGATGCCGCTGACCATGAGCATCAAACGCTGACCGGAGTGCGTGCGATGGCATCAGAAAAAAATTCGTCTGCCGACATCGCGTTGCGCTATATGGCCTCATTTGAAACGGGCGACCCTGACGCTATAGCCTCGAATGTCACCGAAGATTTCATTAACACGCAGACGGGCGCTTTGGGGAAAGGCTGCCAAACACGGCAAACCTACCGTGAGCGTCTGGTCGGTTTTCTGGCCGGGTTCAAGGATTTGCGCTATCTGTCTGTCCACATCATCGAGCAAGACGAACGAGTCGCGATTTCCTACAGGATGACGGCAATCAGCGACGGTCACCCGATCGATATTCCCGGAGTCATGGTGATCGCGGTGCGCGATGGCCTGGTTGCGTCTCGTGAAGACTATTGGGATGGCGTAACATTTCTTGAGCAGACCGGTAAACGCTGAAACATTTGCTTGCGCATTTTTCTTGAATTATTGAGTGAATCGCGCTATCGGAAGAACAATCTTTGACTACCGTCGGACCTGTTTGCTGCTGTTCCCCTTGATTCGAGTTGTTTTGCTACGCAAAACGGCGTTCCGTTATGGCGCGTAATCGTTGAAGAAAATCCTCCCGGAAATTTGCTTGACCGAATTCCGGCGAACCGGGCAAAAGATGGCACTCGCCAAACGCGGTGCGGGCTAACGGCCTTTCGCTTGACTTTTGCCACGTTCTTTTCGAAGCTGATATTCGGCACCCCGGGGGCTCCGTTCGTGCCATGCAGTCAGTTCCAAGTGAAAGATAATTTGAAATAGATGGTTTCACCTGTTTCGATGTCTTCGCTGAACTGGCCGACAAGAATTGCAACAAAGAAATACTAATCATATGAAGCATCAGGTGTCTGCAACGGAGGACAGCATGTCGTTAAGCGCAACTAAAACCGTCAAGCAAATTATTCAGTGTGTTTCGGCAGTTCTCGATATGAGGAAGTTTGGCCGCATGTTTCTAGGCGGTATTGTCGCGATTGCCCTGATCCCATCAAGTGTACTTGCTCAGGACGAAGAGGCTGTCGATGAAATCGTCGTCACGGCCGATCCGGTTGGGCTGACCGATGACAATTCAACGGATTCTGTTTTCGGCACGAACCGATCCCTCACAGAGACGCCGCGCTCGATCAGCATCATCAGTGCTACGACGATGGAGCGTTACGGTATTGAGGACATTGATGATTTCATCACCACAACGCCGGGCACGTTCGGCGGCAGCTTCTTCGGTGTGCCGGGCGCTATCACCATTCGCGGCTCAGTATCTGAGACCTATTTCCGCGGTTTCAAGCGCGCCCTGAACCAGGGCCTTTTCCCGACCCCACTGGGCGCCAGTGAGCGTGTTGAAATCGTTCGTGGGCCGGTGCCCATAATCTACGGTGCAGGTCGAGTCGGCGGATTGTTGAATTTCTATCCGAAGACCGTCTCTGCAGCAGGTATGAAGGCATCCGACGGTGCGACCGGTAGCCTGAGTTACACGGCGGGCAGTTACAGCAAGAACAATTTCACCGCTGAGGCGAATATTCCCTTCCTGATAGGAGGACGCGAATCCGGTTTGTCCGTTTACGGCGAGATTGAGGATTCCGAACATTATTTCAGGGGCCGCGAGCCACAACATGAGTTATTGCAGTTGGCTTTTACCCATGAAATGGACAATGGCTTCAGCTTTGAGGTGGGTGGTATGTACTACCACTCGGATGGCTACTTCCAGACCGCCGGTTGGAATCGCCTTACGCAGGATCTGATCGACAATGGCACGTACATTACAGGCCGCGACACCGATCTCGTGGATATCGACGGCAACGGACGACTGACGCCGGACGAAATCGATCCGGTCGTGGGCACTTTTTTCGGTACTTCAAATATTCGGACGCTGATTGATTTCGGCATCTTTGCTGTCCCGGCTGCCTACGGTCTTGACACAGGTTTGGGCACGACGCAACTGGGTACGCGTACGGTGTTCCTGTCGAATCAGGCTATCGCAGAATCGGATTCCCTGACGGGTTACATCGATCTGAACAAGGAATTCGATAACTCGAAACTTTCATTCCAGTTGTTTTTCGACAATATGGAAGGCGATATCTACGTCTCAACCGGATTCGCAGCCCAGCATGAAATGGACGTGTTCGAGGCTCGCGCGTCTTATGAGTTTGGTTTCGAGCTCAATGATTTGAGCAGCGTCGATTTCTTCCTGACCGCATCGCATCGGACTTACGAATCTGAACTTCGAGAAAATTTCCTGTCTGGTTATCTCGTGCTGGATCGTCGCGATCTGTCGGTTGGCGCGCAGGGTAACGACATTTTCGACAGTCCCTTTACACAGGAAACGGGCGGCATCGGCTGGGATTCAAACTACGATTCCGAGTGGTCGGATACGGGCATCGCGTTGGTGACCGATATCAAGATTGGCGGTCTCGGAATTATTTTGGGGGGTCGTTACGACAGTTACGATGTCGAATCCATCGACACCGGCACAACAATCTTCGACCCCAGTCTGGCCAATGTGCGGCTTGATAACGACGATAACGAGTTTTCCTGGTCGGTCAGCGTAAGTTATTCGACGCCGGTTGGTCTTGTGCCGTATATCACCTATGCGGAAGGGTCTGAACTGAACGACAACTCCAATGGTGGCGTTTCACCTGGCCCGGTTCGGGATGGATTCTTATTCGGTTCCCAGTTGACCGAGTATGGCGTCAAGTTCAACCTGATGGATGGCAGCCTGTTCGGCGCAGCCGTGTTTTACGATCAGGAACGTCAAATTGCGGATCCGTTCGGCAATGTGAACGATGAGACATCGGAAGGCTTCGAGTTCGAAATGAGTTATCTCATCAGCGATAACTGGTCGATGACGGGTGCTTTCAGCAAGCAGGAATTCAATATTCCACCACCGGGATTCTGTTTCTCCGGTCAGGGTGAATTCCTCGTCATTCCCCCGACTCATCCCGTAGTCAATCTGTTTGGTACCCAGGTGACCGCCGAGCAAGGTTACGGTGGCATCTTCGCAGCGCTGAATGCCAGTTGCCTGCCGGAACTGCAGGGTGGTTATGAGCGCAAGACCATTCCCGATACGGTGGCGACTGGATTCCTGACCTACACCTCAGACGAGACCCGTTACGGTGTTTTCGGCGCCACATTTGGTGGCACCCATGTCGCCAAGACCAGCGGTGTGACGGCTGGAGCCGTGGTGCTGCCGTCCTATACTGTCTACCGAGCGGCCGCGTTTGCAGAAATGGATCGCTACCAGATTACGGCGACGGTTGATAACGTTTTTGACAAACGTTACTTCCAGCCTTTGCAAGGCGTCTACCAGGAAGTTTCTGTGTTGCCAGGTATCGGCCGGACGTTCCGCATTAAAGCAACGGTTAGTTTCTAAGCGAAAAGGATCAAGTGATTGGCGGCTGATGCGGGAGCAATGCCTGCGTCAGCCGTTGTTCGTTATAGAATTCGATAAAGGGGAACATCGAATGCAGGAAGAAACAGCACAACATGATCGTCGACCGAAGAAGCCGACCTGGACTCATCTGGCATTGTGTGTAAAAGATATCAGTAAAACGATTGCCTGGTACGAAGAGTTCACACACTTGAAACTGCTGGTGCGTGGTGAGGACGAGAACGGTTATAACGCCTGGCTGGGTGATGATTCTCAAGCCGATGCACCCTTCTTGCTCGTGCTCGCGCAGTTTTTTGAGGGTAAAGACCCCTTTGCACCGGCCAAACATGCCGCGTTGGGGCCGTTCGCACATATCGGTATTGAAGTGCCCAGCAAAGAAATGGTCGATGAACTGGCAGAGAAAGGCAAAGAGGCGGGGTGTCTTGCTTTCGGGCCGATGCAAATGCCGAAGCAGATTGGCTATATTTGTTTCCTGAAAGATCCCGATGGCAACACCGTCGAGTTCTCCTTTGACCAGGGTGTCTACCAGAAAGCGAGAGAAGTGTGGGGCAAATAGGCGGCAAAGCTTGAAGGGTCAGACAGAGGGGGCGGGTGCACGTGAGTACTCCCAGCACAGACATTACTTTGGTTGATACGATGATCGTCGGCGCGACGATTATTACGATGAACAGCGATCGCCATGTCATCCGGGATGGTTCGATTGCGATTCAGGGTGAAAGCATTGTTGCTGTGGGAAAACGATCAGACCTCGATGAGGCCTACGAGGCGAAAACGATCGTTGACGGACGGCGTTTTGTTGTAACGCCGGGTTTCACCGATGCGCATATTCATATCACGGGTGACCCGCTGACTCGTGGTGTTCGCCGTGGCGCACCGGGGATGGATTTTTCTGAGACACTCATGCAATGGGTTATTCCGCTGTTCAAGGCGCATACCCCGCAAGACGAGTACGTGTCAGCACAGGTTGCCGGTTTGCGTATGCTGCATGGCGGCGTTACCTCATTCATTGAAGCGGGCACCGTTCAACATCTGGATGAAGTCGTGCACGGCCTGCAAAACGTCGGTATTCGCAGCAGAGTGGGAGCCTGGGTTGAAGGCCGTTCGTTTAATCCTTCCCCATCGGATTCGGCTGCCATCGACAAAGCGATTGAGACCCTTGAGAAAGAGATCAATTGTTACGGCAAGTCACCGGACGCTCGAATCGTCGCCTGGCCGCTGCTGATTGGCCATTCGGTAAATCCGGACGAGGTCTGGCTGGCAGCGAAACGTCTGGCCGATGACAACGATGTTGGCATTTCGGCTCATATGAGTCCGTATGCATCCGACCCGGCCTGGTTTCTTGAAAATACCGGCAAGCGTCCGATTGAGCATTTAGCCGATCTGGGTGTTTTGGGTGAAAATGTCTCTCTGACCCATGTTGTCTACCTCAACCAAAGTGAAGTCGATATTCTTGCCGAGACGGGAACGAACGTTATTTTCTGCCCCTATGCTGCATTGATCGGTGCTTTCGGGGTGGCGTCCAATGGTCTGTTCCCGGAGATGGCGCGAGCCGGAATCAACATCATGCTGGGCACCGACGGCGTTCCTGTCGATATCATGAATTCGGCGCGCTTGATGTCGGGTATTTTCAAGGATGCACGCATTGATGAAGCGTTGTTTCCAGCGACAGAGACGCTGGAGATGATAACGGTCAATGGCGCGAAAGGCATGGGATTAGGGCAACGAATCGGTGCAATCGAAGCGGGACGAAAAGCGGACATCGTTTGTCATGATACCGATCGACCCCAGTGGTTTCCGGAATTCGATCTCATTGAACAATTACTCGAAACGGCGAGCGGCGACGGGGTGCACAGTGTTTGGGTCGATGGCGAGCGAGTGATCGAAAACTACCGGTCCACAAAAATTGACGAAGAAGCATTGCGTGCTGAGTCTCGTGAGACGGGCAAGGCAGTCGTCGATCGAGCGGGTTTGACCGTTCATCACCCATGGCCTGTCTTATAGCGAGATATTTGGGGAGCCCCGATGGATGATGGTTTCGTACCGAAACGTGTATTGATCACCGGTGCAGCCGGTGCTGTGGATAGAATAAACCAGAAGCAGCCGGTCGGCGGAATCGTATACCGCGATAGTATCGATAGTGCCAACCTATAGTTCCACCAAGATGTTTCGGAACACGCTGTCCCTGAGATTGACGGCATGATTCGTAAGCTCCCGGGGTTGAATCGGGAACGGTTCAACAGCTCGGTCAGGATGGCCGGGCCAATGAGAGTTAAATCTTTCTATCTGCGCAGTGTCACCCGGCTGAGCCTGCCGAACTCCCACTCGGTTAGCCGGAACTTCTCGGTTGCCGTGAGCGTTTCTACACCATTATTGGTTGCTCTGACATAGATTTCGGCAAGATCTGGCGAAAGCGCCATTTCCGTTCCCGCAACTTGAATCTCCGTTCTCCTGGCATGTGCTGCGGCTGCCTTTGCCTGTAGATTTGCCTGATTTAGCTCATATGCGAGTAGCACGAGTCCAGCTACAACCCCGAGGTTGGCCAATAATGTAAGCCAGTCATTTGCTTCCTTACTATTCAAAGCGTCTCTCCGGGTTGTTCCCGAACTTCTTTATCAGATGTACTCATGTCCGCTATGGTTGCCGTTTTTTCTTCTGCGAACAATTCCGAAAAACGCGAATCCGGGTACTTGGAGATGATGTCGGCAAGGGTCTGCATTTCAACGTGCTTGTCGTAGAGTCGGGGCTCGGGTCTTCGCAGGTGATGATGCCTGAAATGCCAAAACGATGTGGCTACTGCGGCATATACTGCAAAGGCCTTCAAAGTTTCTTGTTCGATTGGCTGAAGAGTTATCTCTTTCTGATAACCTCGTATAAACCGTCCCGCTTTTTCGAAAGAGATTCCTTTACGATCTCGGCAAACACCAATAATCGCCATTCCCAGATCAAAACCGCGGTAGTAGTGGCAGGCTTGTTCGAAATCAATGATTGCGATGAGCTGATGACCTTGGACAATCATGTTATCCAGGAAGACATCACCGTGGATCAATGTCTTCGGTAGATGCTGAGGAATGCGTTGTTGCAAATAACTATTCTTCTCCGATAACCAGTCGATATAAGCATGATCAAGATTGGAATCTATCACCTCGGAGAAATAGCTACGACCATAGGGAAACGATTTAGGTAAGTAAGAATGCGCGGCAATCTCATGCAACCGAGCCATTTCCTCGGCCACCTGATCGAGTAGGTTCCCAGTTAAGTCGGTCACGATGTCTCCGTCGATGTAATGCTTCAACATGACGGGTTTTTCATTGTGCAGAATTACAATGGGCTTTTTCGGTGGCACAACGACTCGCGATGTGCGAATACCGTGGTCCGTCAAATAGACCAGTAGGTTCGCAAGGTTAGTTACCTCCATTAACGACTGTTGATCGCAAATCGTCAGAACGTATCGTCCCGAGATCGTTTCAACGCTATAGCTGGTGTTCTCGTATCCGCCGTCTATGACAGAGATATCTGTAATGTCACCAATCCCGAACCGACGAGTGAGCCCCTCAATCGTGCTCCTGTCCAGACAATTATAAAGTGCCATCTTTAAACGCGCCTAACTGACCTCAGGTGACTTTACGAAATCAATGAGGAGGACATCTCTGTGCCCGCCACCATCATGATTGCCGGTGATAATGGGGGAAACGCTGTGCCATACCGAACGGTCAAAATAGTATGAGTCGAAATAAGATTCCTGCTTCCAAACGGCTTGGGGACAGTCCATCGGATCCTGACCATTGCCGTAAAAATAATTGACGCCGCCACCAATGTTGTGGCGAGAAATCAAATGTTGCGAAGTATAATATTCGTCGTCACGATGA
>JADFNG010000107.1 GCA_022563505.1 Pseudomonadota bacterium
GCAAACTCGTTGGCATCCTGGGGCCGGACGATGCCACGGCAGTGATGGAATCCATTCATCGGATAACCTCCGAGAAAATGGCCGTCGTAAGCGCAGATGCGGTGGTGAAAGACATGCTGAAGTGCGGTTACCTGAAGGCTGCCGATATTGCCGATCGATTCGGCGATACGCCGCTGGATCCGGCTCTGGATCCAGCCATCGTCGGTCCAACAGGTATCTTCTCAGCCGCTGAATTCAACGGTGGCGGACGCGACGGCAGGGAATTCCAAAAAACGGCTTCAGTCATGAAACTTGTTATGAACGGTTTCGCCGGCGCTGCCTGCATCGAGATGGGCGGCTACGACTACCACGGCGGCGCACGCGCCGAAGGCGAAGTGAAAGACTTTCGCGCCGGACGTTGCATGGGTGCCTGCATCGATTACGCCGCCCGCATCGGCGTGCCGTTAATGCTGTATGTGTTCAGCGATGGCTCGTTGTCCAGCAACGGTGCGCTTGATAACTCGACGGAAGGCCGTGGCAAAGGCGAGTGGGTCAGCGACAATTCATCGACGGCCGCCGCTTTCTTCATGGTCTATAACCCGACCGGACGCGCACAGCTTCGTGGAGCGACACCGGACGAGCAGGCCAGGCATCAGCAGCTGGGCCATTTTGATGCCGGCGCAGCCGTCGTGCGTACAGCAACGCCGGCCGCGAACAATGTCAATCTGCTGGTGAATACTGTCATTTTGAATTACATGGCGTTGCACGGAGAAGAAGGTAATTTCGCCAATCTTTTCCCGAATCACGGTCTGGGCAACAACACGCTGCGCGACCGTATGACTGCTTTCGACGCGATCGTGAATGGTGTTATTCCCCCGCCACCTTGATAGATCGAAAATACGTCGATACAAACGGCCAGCCGAACGTGTTCGGCTGGCCGTTTTTTTGTCCCGCACACACGATAATTCACGGCAAGTTCGTGGCTGCTCATGCACAATCCGGCCATGAGCGCCGAAAATACTCTGACAGACCTGCTTGCATGCCCTCGATGCGACAAGACGCCCCTGCTACACAAGGGAAAAACCTATCACTGCGCAGCATGCAAGACCGAGTTCCCGGTGATAGGCGGGATCCCGTGGTTATTCGCGGACCCGGATGCGACGTTGGGTGAATGGCGCAATCGCCTGCATTTTTCCTTGCAGCAGCTGTCTCACGAATCGAAACGACTCGCTGCTGAACTTGCCGCCAATGGCCAACGCGAACTAACGCAGCAGCGACTCCAGCAACTGAAAACCGCCACTGAGCAACATCGCGATAAACTGCGGAAAATACTCGCCCCGATCGACATACAATCAATGCAAGTGAGCTATGAATCGCACCTCGCCATGCGGACACGCTTGCCAATTGATCAGGGCCTTAACACCTACTACGCGAACGTGCATCGTGACTGGGCCTGGGGCAAGCTTGAGAACGAGGCATCGCTGCAGCAAATTACGGCGGCATTGGTTGCGAGCGGCGGTACGGCAAGCGACAACACGCTGGTGCTCGGTGCGGGCGCCTGCAGGTTAGCCTACGACCTGCATCGCGCAACGAATTCCGGGCGGACGATTGCGCTGGACTTCAATCCTTTGTTGCTTTTGATCGCCCGGCAAGTAGTGAATGGCGAAAAACTGCAGATGTATGAATTCCCCATTGCGCCGAAATCAATGCGTGATGTTGCAATTCTGAGGACCCTCTCTGCACCGGAAGTGCCTGCTGCGGATTTTTGTTTCGTCCTGGCGGATGTATTGCGACCTCCATTTTCACCGGCGAGTTTCGATACGATCGTGACGCCCTGGCTGATAGACATCGTCAGCGAAGATCTGCCGATATTTGCGGCACGCATCAATCAATTGCTAAAACCGGGTGGTCGCTGGATCAATTTCGGCTCACTGAATTTCGATCATCCGCAGAGATCGCGCCGCTACAGTACTGAAGAAGTATTGCTGATCGTCGAGGAAACGGGATTCAGCGCACCGCAGCTGTCGCAGGCGACCATTCCTTATATGTGCTCACCGGCAAGCTGCCACGGGCGGCAGGAAACCGTGTTTACCTTCTGTGCGACCAAGCAGGAAGAAGCCCCAAAGCCGGGTCGTCACAAAGCGCTGCCCGACTGGATCGTCAAAGGCGATGAACCTGTGCCTTTGTTGCCGTCGTTCAAAACCCAGACACTGACGACGCAGATTTATGCATTCATCATGTCACTGGTCGACGACAAGCGATCCATTGTGGATATGGCAAAAGTACTCGAGCAGCAAAAACTGATGACGCGAAAGGAAGCTGAACCGGCCATCCGCAATTTCCTGACACGCATGTACGACGACAGTCAACGCAAGTCAGGATTTTGATCCGCAGCACGAGCCTTGTTTATTTGATTACGCCGCCTGACTGGTTTCCGTCGTTGGCTCCGCGGCATCGAGCGCTTTTTTCAGGAATGCCCCGATATCATGGATAGCACGCCTGCTTTCGGGCATCTTGCCGATGAAAAACTGAAACACATGCCACATGTCGGGCCAGACCTGCAGCGTAACCTGCCCACCGGCCGCCGTAATTTTTTCAGTGACCCGGGTCGAGTCGCTCAGCAGAATTTCGTGATCACCGACCTGAATTAACATCGGTGGCAGGCCCGTCATGTCGCCGTATAGCGGCGATACCAGGGGATCGCGAAGCTGGCCTTGCAGGCAATAATGCGCCGCTGTCTTGGGCATATCTGCCGCCCGGAACCAGGGGTCCTGTTGTGCTCGCGTCTGCACCGATTCACCTTCTGCTGCAAGATCAAGCCACGGTGACAACAGGCAAGCGGCGGCTGGCATTGCATCACCCGCATCACGCAGTGACAAGAGCATCGCCATGGTCATGCCGCCACCCGCTGAATCACCCGCAATGACCAGTTTTTCCGGCGCGACTTCCCCGGCCAGCAATTGTCGATACACCGTCAAACAATCTTCCAGTCCTGCCGGAAAAGGATCTTCCGGTGCCAGGCGATAATTTGGCAGCAATGCCCGCACACCGGCCGCTTTCGCGATGTGGCTGACCATCGTCCGGTGGGTCTTGCTGCTGCCCATCAGATAGGCGCCGCCATGCAGAAACAGGAGCACACGTGATTCATCGCAAGTCTTCGGCACGATCCAATCGCATTCGACACCGCCAATGGTTGCATGCCGGATGTGCGTGCCAGCTGCGGGTCGACTCCGGGCGGCCAGTTTTTCGAACATGTCGCGAAGCGGCACAACGTCACTGTCGCCGGAAATTCTCTTGAACATCTGCTTCGAAACCATTCGAACGATGCGGGCACGTAAACTAATCATTGGAAGAGTATAGCGGGTGAACGGATCATTGCGGCGAAATCGTGCGACTTTGCATGCGGCGCTGCAATATGGGCATGAGGGCGGGGAAAAACCGCTGCAGATAGTGAACGATGCGTGCCGTGGGATCCGGAAAAATGTGTTTTTTGTTGCGGCGAATGCCCTTGACGATGGCGGCGACTACGTCGGCTGGATCGCTCAGCATGTCATCGGGTACCACCCTTTTCTCTGCATAGCCGAATTGCTCCGAATCGAGTATCGGCGTACGACTGAACGAAGGATAAACGGTGCTGATGCAAATACCCTGCTCCGTGACATCCAGGTCAAGCGCTTCACTGAAACCGCGCAGACCAAATTTAGCCGCGCAATAAGTGGTAAGTCCGGGCGAACCAACCCACCCTGCCAACGAGGAAATATTCACGATATGCCCCGAGCCGCGAGCAATCATTTGTGGCAGGAACAGCGAACACAAACGAATCGGTGCCAGCAAATTGACCTGCATGAGCTGCTCCCAACGATCCTGTGGCACCTGGTCCAGGCGCCCGAAAACAGCAAGACCTGCATTATTAATGAGAATATCCGGGCATGCGCCAGCATCCCCGACAGCGGCCACCAAATTTCGGCAACCCAACTCATCCGACAGGTCAGCGGGAATACAGCCAATGATTTTGTCCTGCTGTCCTCCGAATTCATTCTTGAGAGAGGCCAGCGCTTCTGTATTCAGGTCGGAGAGAATCAAACGCCCCCCAGCTGCGAGAAATTGCTGCGTCATGTGCCGACCAAAACCACCTGTTGCGCCGGTGATGAGCACCACCGCATCATTTATCTCTGTCATGCTGTTCGCGCCCGACTGAATGCCCTGTCAAGGTAGCACAGTGCCCGACAAACGCCCGGCAAAACCAGCGGGTCCTATCTGTACCGTCACATGATTCCGCCACTGGTCGATGCCGGTTTGCGGGCGATTGCGCAAGCATGACTACAGCTATGCCGGTCATTTTTTGCAGGATAGAGAAGGGGCCGGAACTCGCCCGGGTTGTGATCGAATTCGTGGGAAGAACTGCAAGCATCTGAGAAACATGCAGAAAATCCGTTGCTTGAAAGGCTGTTAACGCTCCAGATACTGAAGTTTGTCTTTGACCTCGCGCCATTCATCCGCATCCTCTGGCGCATCTTTCATCTCGGTGATCACCGGCCAGTCCTGCGACAGATCGATATTGATCTGCAAGAACTTCTCCTGACCGGCCGGCAACTCGTCCTCTGAATAAATCGCTTCAACCGGGCATTCGGGCTCGCACAGGGTGCAATCAATGCATTCATCCGGATCGATCACCAGGAAATTCTCTCCCTCATGGAAGCAATCGACCGGACAGACTTCGACGCAGTCGGTCAGTTTGCATTTGATACAGGCTTCGGTAACAACGAATGTCACGTGATAAATCCAGCTGAAAAATCGGCTGCTACCCTATTCCATGTCTGCCGCCAGATCAAGCCCGCGAATGCCGAACTCGTATTCGAAGGCGCATTTATGGACAATATCGAGTCCGCCGGTTATGCAGAGAATTCGATGAACACAGTCACCCTCGCAATGCACGGATCGATTGCTGTCATTACAATCGACAACCCACCCGTCAATGCCCTGTCATTGTCGGTACGACAGGGCCTGGTCGAGGCCATAGAAGTTGCTGATCGAGACCCGCATACGAGCGCCGTGGTCATCGCCTGCGATGGCAGGACCTTTATCGCCGGCGCCGACATTCGCGAATTCGGCAAGCCGCCCGAACAACCCTGGCTTGCCGACGTCGTTGAGCGGCTCGAAGACGCCACCAAAGCCGTCATTGCGGCGCTGCACGGCTCAACACTTGGCGGTGGCCTGGAGGTCGCCATGGGCTGTCACTACCGCATTGCAACGGCAGCCGCCGTCGTGGGCTTGCCGGAAGTGAAGCTTGGCTTACTGCCCGGCGCTACCGGCACCCAGCGCTTACCGCGTTTAGCAGGCGTTGAGCGGGCACTCGACATGATGCTCAGTGGCAACCCCATCGCAGCAAGCGATGCTCTTGATGCGGGCATTATTGACAGAATCGCCGGCGGTGACGACTTGCTGGCGGCCGCCATCGAGTTTGCCAGCGAAATGACCGGCAACGGACCCAGGCGCGTTCGGGATCTTCCCGTACCTGCCGCAGACTCAGACGTGTTTGTCGCCATAAGAAAAAAAATTGTCGCCAAAACGCGAGGCTTACTGTCGCCGGAAAAGATCATCCAATGCGTCGAAGCTGCCACGCAACTCAGTTATACCGATGCCTGCCAGGTCGAACGCGATCTATTTATGGAATGTAAAGACTCGCCCCAGTCGTCCGGGCTGCGGCACGCATTTTTTGCCGAACGTGGGGTCGCAAAAATTCCCGGTATTGAAAAGACCGCACCGACACGGGACATTCAGAAAATATCCGTCCTCGGCGCCGGTACCATGGGTGCGGGCATTGCCTATAACTGCTTGATCGCCGGCTACACTGTTCACCTTCTCGATAGTGACGACGCCGGACTCGACCGCGGCAAAACCATGCTTCGGTCGCTTTACGAAGGCGGCGTGAAACGCGGCAAGATTTCCGCGGCCGGTGCGCGCGAAGGGCTGCATCACCTGACCACCAGCACGAGTTACAACGAAGTCGCTGACGCCGACCTGGTGATCGAAGCAGTGTTCGAGGACATGTCGATCAAAAAAGACGTTTTTGCGAAACTGGACGAAGTCTGCAAGCAGGGCGCAATACTGGCCTCTAACACATCCACATTGAACATCGACGAAATAGCAGCAGCCACCAGCAGACCACAAGACGTCATCGGCCTGCACTTCTTCAGTCCCGCACACATCATGCGTCTCCTGGAAATCGTTCGTGGCGATAAAACGGACGACGACGTCATCGCCACGTCACTCGCGCTCGCAAAACGGCTCGGCAAAATCGGTGTCGTCGTCGGCAACTGTTTCGGCTTCGTCGGCAATCGCATGTTGTATCCCTACGGCCGCGAAAACCAACTGCTTCTGCTTGAAGGCGCAGCACCCGAATACATCGACAAGGTATTGTTCGACTGGGGCATGGCAATGGGGCCCAACGCCGTCGGCGACCTCGCCGGTCTCGATGTCGGCTACAAGGCACGGCATGCGCGCACCGACCTCCCTGACGACCCCCGTTTCTATCGGGTCGCCGATATGCTGGTCGAACAGGGCCGCCTCGGACAAAAAACCGGTCGCGGCACCTATCTGTACGAATCGGGCTCACGCATACCCACGCCGGACCCGGCTGTACAGACGATGATCAATGAAGAAGCCACCCGCCTCGGCATCGATCAACGTGACATTGAGGCGGAGGAAATTATCGATCGCTGTATCTACAGCCTCATCATCGAAGGGGCACGAATCCTGGAGGACGGTATTGCCATTCGCTCCAGCGATATCGATGTCATCTGGACCAACGGCTATGGCTTCCCCCGGCATCGGGGCGGCCCGATGCATTACGCCGACAGCATTGGACTGGACCGGGTCTACGACAAAGTCTGTGAGTTTCAGAAACGCTTTGGCTCGCAATATTGGGAACCGCCGAAACTGCTGCAGACGCTCGCGGCAAAGAACGGCCAATTCGGCGCTTGAGCCGCGATAAGCAAGCGCCAGCCCGACTGCTGTTTGCGCGAGCGGGGTTTGGTGCTGCGGACACGCGTGGGATGGGGTAAGGCTGGGGTTTTCTTGTCGCTGGTTTCTATTCTTTGAGGCACCAGCAATTCTCATGCTGGATGGCCCTGCCTTCGAGTTCCAGCTTTAACAGATGTGCCAGCAGGGATCTTTCCGCAAGGGAGTGTAGCGAGGCGTTAACATCGTCATAAACGTGTACGACCAGTTCGGCCAATGAGGTGGCCGGGTGTGCCGCCAGCTTTTCAACGACTTTGGCTTCCCGTTCAAGCCGATGGCTGATGATCCAGTTGAGTGCTTCCTCGACGTTCTCCAGGACAGCGCCATGCCCGGGCGCGAGGGCGTCGATCGCCATGCTTCTTAGTTTCTGCAAGGACTGAATATAGTCCGACATGCTGCCGTCCGGCGGATCAATGACGACCGTCGATCCGTTGATGATGTGATCACCGGTAAACAGCCAGCGGCAATCCGTGTGCAGGTAGCACAGATGATTCGAGGCGTGGCCTGGCGTATGCACAACTTCGAGTTCGAATTCATCGGTGGAAAATACGTCTCTGTCGGCGAGGATGCGATCCGGGCTGAATGTCGAGTCCTGATGCCGGCCCTGCGGGGCCGGGATGCCAAGCACTTCCGCACCCGTTGCTGTCGCCAGCGCCATCGCCGCCGGTGAGTGATCGGGATGCGTATGCGTCACCAGGATCCAGAGAACCGGCGCCGCAGCAACGTCGATTATTTGTTGTATGTGGGTGTCAATCGCCGGACCAGGATCGATGACGGCGATATGTCTCTCGCCCAGCAAATACGTATTGGTTCCCGGCCCGGTCATCATACCGGCATTTGGCGCAATCAGGCGCCGCACGCCCTTAGCCAGGGTGACGATTTTGCCGACAACGAGATCGTCCTTATTCATTCGTCCTCCGGGTAAGTCGGATAGTGGGGACTATCGGGCATCACGACCTGCTGGCATCCGTCGACGGTGA
>JADFNG010000023.1 GCA_022563505.1 Pseudomonadota bacterium
TGGACCTCATTGCTGCCAGTGGCTACTACACCGAAGTCCTGTCGTTGGCAGTGGGTCCTGACGGCCACGTTACTGCACAGAATCCGGCATACATACTTGAAATGCGCGACGGCGCCAATGAGAAAGCACTCAGTGACCGCCTCTCAGGTGACCGACTGCCGAATGTTTCGCGACTCGACAAGGATGTCGCTGATATCACCGCAGATGACGGCCCATTCGATGTGGCGATCACAGCACTTAACTTCCATGATATTTACAATAATTATGGAGAGGAAGGCACTGTCACCATGATGAACGTCGTGTCTGCAGCCCTCAAGCCGGGCGGAGTGTTCGGCATCATCGATCATCAGGGTATCGAAGATAATGACAACAAGGAATTGCATCGCGCATTAAAGGTCGATGCCATTCGTGTCGCGGAGGCGGCAGGCTTTGTCGTGGAAGGTGACAGTGGCATATTGAACATGCATGACGATGACATGACGCAGAGCGTATTTGCAGAAGGGGTTCGCGGCAAGACGAACCGGTTCTTGCTCAAGTTGCGCAAACCTGGCGGCTAGTGATGAAAACCCGTCCTGATGTGCGATCCTCCGAACATTGATCGCGCATCAGGACACGCTCTTGCAACAGCCCGCCAGGGACGTTGACGACCAACCATGGGCGGCGGGCTCCCTCGTTGCCGTGGCAAGAGCGCAGTGCCGCCGATTTCAGGTGATCGCTGGGGCACCCTTGCCGACAAAGCGATCCCGCAATACTCTTTTTAACACTTTACCGGTTGCATTCCTTGGCAATGCATCGATATGCTCGACCTTGAGAGGCACTTTGAACTTCGCGAGATTATTTCGACAATGGGCAATGACCGCTTTGTCCTCCAGTGTCTTACCCTCTTTCAAAACCAAAATCGCCATGCCGGTCTCTCCCCAGCGTTTGTCGGGTATGCCTATGACGGCCGCCTCGGCGACCTCCGGTAATTGATAAAGAACGTTTTCAATTTCGGCAGGGTAGACATTTTCTCCACCGGAAATGTACATGTCTTTCGAGCGATCAACGATGTAGATAAAGCCCTCCTCATCGAAGCGAGCGGCATCGCCGGTCTTCAGCCAACCGTCGACAAACGCGTCGGCGGTTGCCTTCGCATCGTTCCAGTAGCCGGGTGTGATATTCGGACCCTTGATGAGGAGTTCGCCGACATCGCCCTGTGGCACGATGTTACCCTCCTCATCCACGATCTTGATTTCGGTGTGCATTAACGGTTTTCCGGCGGAGCCCAGTTTGCGGACTGCGTCTTCGGCGTTCAGGGCCGTACCCCCGGGGCTGGTTTCCGTCATGCCCCAGCCTTGAAAAACAGAAACACCTCGATCCAGCCAGGTTTTAAGGATGGTCTCCGCACAGGGTGCACCACCAACTCCGGCGATCTGGATTCTCGAAAAATCCGTGGATCCAAAGTCGGGGTGTAGCATCATGAACTGGTAAGCAGCGGGGATCGCAAAGAAATGCGTGACGCCCAACTCCGGATCGCCCATGATCCTGAGGGCCGCAGCGGGAGAAAATTCGCGCAGCAGCAACACCTGCCCACCGGCATGGAGCACCGGATTGGCATAGCAGTTCAGCCCTCCGGTATGGAACAGCGGGAGCACCACCAGATGTACCGAGTCGGGTGAAATACGTCCCGGAATTCCCAGATTGATGCAATTATAAAGGTTCATCTGGTGGGTGATTTTGGCGCCTTTCGGATGCCCTGTTGTGCCCGACGTATACATGATCATGGCGGTGTCGTCGTGACTCATGGACTCAGGCGAGCAACCTTGCGTGTATTTTGCCAGGGCCAGCTCATAGTCACCTTTATCACTGTCTGTATCGATTTCCAATAACGTGGCAATCTGACAATGCTCTTGCAGGTAAGCGGCCATATCCCGAAACTTCAGGTCGTGCAGCAACACGGTGGGCGTACAATCATTGACGATGTAATCGAGTTCTTTTTCCGTCAGACGCCAGTTAAGTGGAACCGCAATCGCTGCTATTTTTCCGCACGCAAACTGCAGTTCAAAAAACTCCGCGCAATTGCGTGCCAGAATGGCGACACGGCAGCCCGACTCGACACCGTTGTCCTGTAACCAGGCGGCCAGGGACTCTGATCTAGCGTTCAGTTCCCGGTAGGTGAATTGACGATCGGTATCGAGATCTTTGATGGCAACCTTGTTGGGTTGCATTGCGGCCTGCCTGGCTGCCCAGTCGTAGTATTTGACGCTCACTTCGCCCCTCCCACGGGGGAAAATCTGCAAAGACCATAACAGGGATTGGCGCAAATCAGGCAATCCTTTTTGACTCAGCGCAGCACTTGCTCCATGACCCTGTCTGCCTCCGGCAATATCGCCTGCGGATCCAACTGCAGACTTGCAAGAGCCGTCGCCGCAATCTGTGATTGCTTCCAATGTCCGCGAAGCAAACCTTTGGCCGGGATGCCAGGTCCAATGGCGGCGAACCAGATCTGATCGGACCCTGGGATACCATCGGGTGCGTTGTCGAATCCCAGCTTGACGGCGCCGGGAATGCTTGCGTGATGCGGCCATCCGTCCGGCGTAGTCCCTCTGCCATGATCGGTCGCAATGATCAGTGTCGTTCGACCGCGATAGAAAGGATCGGATTGCAGCCAGTGCCAGAGTTTGGACAACATCATATCGGTGCGAAATGCCGCATCAATGTAGCGGTCATAGCTGTCGTCGTGCGCGAAATCGTCCGTTTCACCGTAAGAAACATACATTACGCGGGGATGCTGACTCCTTAGTGCCTCCATCGCGTACCCGTGGGTAAGAAAGTCGACCCGAACCGATTTCCACAATTTTGGCGCTTCTGCGGACACCTCATTCAACCAAACAGTTTTTTCAGTTAACGCATTTGTTGCGATGTCGAATCCGGCGTTCACCGGCAGTCCGCTGCGTTGAGTATTAAAAATGTAAGGAAAGACATCCCAGGAACCGAAGGCCATGACGCTGTTCTGAAATCCCGCCATGCCATTGAGGACTTCCAGGAATGTGATATTGGAATTCCAGTTCTTGTTATTGGAATCGATATCCGGATCGACGCTACCCGTCAGAATTTCGTTGTAGCCAGGATAGGAAAACCACCACGGGTTGGTCACCTCCATATAACTCGCGCGAGTCCTGTCACCGATAATGACACCCTGTGTGGCAACGACTGACCAGAGAAACGGGAAGAGTTTCTCGCGTCTTTCTTCACGTTGCTCATGCCCGTAGGTTGCCTGTATCAATTCCGGATTTTCGGTATAACGCTCGTCGGCGATCAGGTCCTGATCAACACCGCCAAAAACTTCCTGCCAACGCACGCCGTCCAGGGTAACCAGCACGAGGTTTGTCGAAGAGTCCTCTGCTTGAGCAGCATCTCCGGGGAACCAGAGCAGGACAATAATTAGTGACGTCAGGAGAAGATGCATCTTATTTTTGATTATCATGGCGCGAATGTAACTCCGGTATTTTTTACTGTAGTTATTGCCGGTCTAGAACAATGCGGTAATTTTCAAATTTCAGGGGTGCCGAAACCGGCTCATTCAATCCGCTCAGGCCACCCAGTTTATCGAGAATTGGATGGATGTGCTCTTTTTCCTTTGAGCTGAGTGACCGGTAGTGCGCCAAGGGCCGCTGAAACATCCATTGGGCGAATGGCATGACGTAACGGGTTGCCTTAACATCTCCAAGATAGAATTCATGTTTTCCCATGAAGCGAGGAACGCCCCGGGCATCCGGATGATCTGCCGCCCACTGCCCTACACGCCGTAAGGTATCCACAAGAACGGGAAACTGTTCATCGAACATGCGCTGCAGCATTGGATACAGCGTCTCTGGCACCTGATCGTCGCTGAGAAAGCTGCCGTCGAATGTCGTCGGTCGTTGCATCCGTTCAACCCACCTCGCAACGTTTGGCGCACGTTCCCTCATCAGCTTGCCCGGATTGGGATCCCGGTAAAGGTGAGCATACAGCGGACCAATCAGTCCAAAATCTCCGCTACACGGTCGCCCCCCCAGGAGAAATTCGTGGTCTTCAAGGTGCCGGTTATCGCATCGTAACAGCTCGAAAGCGCGCTTAGTCCAGTCGTTCCGGGAACGATACCTGGCCGTTTCCTGACTATTGCTGCGGCTGCCAAAACAGGGAAAGAACAAGATTTCGACCCGGTTCATTCAGGCCGGAGCCGTGTATCCGGTAATTCTTGTCAAACACGTTTTCCAGTGACAGGGATAACTGCAGGCTGTCCGAAACCTTCCAGCCGCTTCGCAGGGTCAGCATAGCGTAGCCGGGTGTGCCGCCGGGGGGAATGCGGTCGGTGTCAGCCGCATCTCTTGTCGATAGCTTGCTTTGTTGGTCCGCAACGCTCAGCAATCCTTCCAGCCAAAAGTTCCTTTGCAGCGGCTGCCATCGACTCCCCAGATACAGCCTGACTGGCATTAGCCGATCCAGTGGCTCGGCGACGTGCGGCCTGCCTGCCTTCGAAAACGTATCCACCTCACCATCAATCCAGGTCAGATTACCGAACAAATACCACGCATTAGAAAAATGGTAGCGCCCCTGAAATTCGATGCCTTTGACGAATCCGCTGCCCGCGTTTCGTTTCGTAATTTCGTTTTCACCGTCAATGATACGACCCGTGGGTGTGCGGATAATCAGCTTATCGATGCTCGTGTAAAACAGGGACAGCTGGCCGTCAAATCGAGTCCGTATGAATTTCGTACCGACTTCGTAAGTAATGAAATTTTCATGCTCAAGTCCGGATACCGGAGTTTCGATTTCGTTGCTTCGGGCGGAATCGAACCGGGTCAGGTCTGAAAGATTGGGCGCTCTGAAACCCTGTGATACTCCGGCGAAGACTCGGGTCTTGCCCTCTCCATCCAATTTTCGACTGTAACGAATACTTGCCGTCAACTTACCCCAGTTATCCTTGATGGAGATAGCGTTGCCGCTTTGCGGATCCTGCACCGTTTTCGCATCGGCCTCCGACCATGTGTAACGAATACCCGTTTGCAAATCTGCGCGGTCCCCGAGTGGCACCTTGTTTTGCAGATAGGTTGCTACCGTCGTATAACTCGCATCGTCGGCCACAGGCCCCTGGATGGCGATGACGGTTAGTTTGCCGTCCACATCATAGTCTTTGCGAAAGGAGTCCACGTCGTCACGATAGAACTCTGCACCCGCGGTCCACAACCCGACACTGCCTGGCATGCTGACCTGGCCCCACAAGCCAAACGTGCCGACGTCGGTTCCCTGCCGGTCGAAGCGACCGCTCTCCCGAACGCGCAATCGTTCTTCATTTTGCATGTGATACGAGGCGCTGAGTGCCAGCTCACTAAGCCACGTGGCAACGTCACTGGCCTGATACTGCAGGTAAACCAGCGTTCGCTGTTGATCGAACGAACGACGCAATTCGCTGCCTGTTGTTGTTCCGCGCCAGCGTTGACCAAAGACGGTTTTGTGCACTCGCCATGCGTCGTCCTGGTCAACGTGTTGAAATGCTGCGATCAGTGTCCGTTTGTCGCCAAGATCAAGGCGAATACTCAGATCGGCATCCTGCTCCTCATAACCTGTCTTTGGTTGATTGCCGGTACCGCTGCCGGCGCGCAGATCACCGAAAGTTTTTAGCGACAGACCTGCATGGATCGAGATTACGCCATTGGCATAGTCCACTTCCGGCCGCACAACCAGAGACCGTTCGGCAGATGCGCCGCGCAAGATCAGGCGATTCTGTAACCCCGAGTTTGCCGCCAAATTACTGTGCGCCCTGCTAATGGCATTGACCGTACCGCCGATCGCATCGCTACCGTAGAGCACCGACGATGGGCCTTTGAGCAATTCGAGTCTCCAGACACTGTACGGGTCAATCGTATTCCAGTACTGATTCGGACCCTCACGGAAAGTGGAGTTGTTCAGACGTATGCCGTCAATAAGAAACAAGGTGCGTAAGCCGGTAAAACCCCGGATATAAGGTGAGCCCTGCCCATGCCCGGTTTTTTGCACCATCACACCAGGTAGTTCGCGCATCGCATCCGGAATGGTGCGAATCTGGCGGACCTGCTGCAATTCTGCCATGCCTTGAACATTGACTGTGTAGGGCATCGCGAAAGCATTTTCGCCTCGGCGCGTCGCTGTCACGACGATCTCCTCCAGATCGTACGCGTCGGGAGTAGCGGTGAGGGATTCCGCTCCGGCGACTGCGGTGCCGCCCAGCATTCCGCAAACCAGGCAAACCAGCATTCGCTCCACCGAAGCATACGCTGCAGTCGACAGCAAACCAGCGTCTTCTGGCAGCGGGGAATTCACATGCATCTAGCCCGGACTATTCATGCATCACCGTGATGATTGCACCCCAGGAGTACTTCCTCGGCTTGTCTGGGGACAACCCTCAGGGCGCGAAGAGACTTGTTTGCACACGGGATTTTCCGCTCGAGCGGAATACCCCGTGTATTCCCGAAAAAGGAAAATTCCGTGTGCGAACAAAGATCAAGCAAGGGCGCGAGTGTATTCATGAATAGTCCGGGCTAGAACAAGTATCGAAGTCCCACTCTTGCTCGAAGTCCGGGGGAAGGAAATCCAATCGCTTCTGCATAATCTTCGTCGAGGATATTGTCAACAGAGAGCAGAAGATTCAATTTGTCCGAATAATTCAGCGTCGCGGTGACGTCCAGTCGATTGTAGTTATCGAGAAACAGGTCACCCGTCGGAATAGAAGAGTCAAAGGTTTCACCCACGTACAACCATGATGCATGGATCAGCCATCGATCAGAAGGTGTCCAGCGCATCACGATGCTGCCGCTCCAGTCGGGACGCTGCCGCAGGGGTATGTCACTGTTTTTTAACGACAGATCCGTATACGTTGCCTGCATCCTGAGATCAAGGGATTCACTAACAGTGTAATCCAGTTGCATCTCAATGCCCTCGGCATCCACACCCTCGCGATTCACCATCATGAAAATGTTCGAATCGAAATCAATAAGATCCGTGAACTCATTGTGAAAATACGTCAGCGTCGCGCCGACCCTCTTGTCCGCTGACCAACGTGTAATACCCAGATCAAAACTCGTGCTGGTCTCCGGGCGAAGATCCGCATTACCGACCAGCGGGCTGGCGAGTGCGAAGAACCCCGGCAGGCTGAAGCCCTGCCCCCAGTTCGCCCTGACGCTTGTTTGACCGTCCTTGAATTCGTGCAGAATGCCCACCTTGCTGGTTGTCTCACCCGATTCCTGGTCCGGCTCGTCCCGGCGCACGCTGGCTAGTAGCGTCGGGCCTGAATCGATTTTGTAGTGCAGTTCGCCAAATATGCCGACCACACTGCGGTCAAATTCGTATCCGGCCGGGATGATGAAACCAGGGAAGAACTCGACGAATCCATCGGAAACACCATCCTCGTCGTAGTAGTCAACACCGAATGTTGCCTTTACAGCATCGCTAATGTTCACAACCGCATTGACGGCGAGATCAGCCCGCTGCAGAGTTGCGTCGCCGCCGTTCGGCGGAACGGAGCCGCGGATGCCGGGTGCGACGCCCGGCGAGAAGAAGCCGGATTCGTGGTCGTACCAGGTTGCGAGAAGATTCAACGTCCAGTTTTCGCTCAGGGTGGCGCTGCCATTGAGACCGATACGAAAGTCTTCGGCAGATCGAGTATCGACCGTCCTTAGGACTGCAAGATCTGCACCACCGCTATCCTCAGGAAAAGCGGTACCGTCACTCTCCGAATAGCTACCAACGAGATGCATATTCCAGCTCTTACCGCTGCCGAACGACAATCGACCGGTAATAGAATCGCTCTCAAACGTGGTTCCTGTTACCGGCTCACCATCGTCCTTGGTGGCAACCCGAATGGAAAATCCGCCTGTTTCGCCGGCTGGTCCCGAAATATCGAGCGCCGCCTGGAAGTAGTCGTCAGCACCCACTTCAGCGAAGACGGAACCGCCCAATTTGTCGGCAGGCTCCCTGGTAATGATATTGATCACGCCGGCAATCGCATCGGATCCATACACAGCAGACTGCGGGCCACGAACAATTTCAACCCGTTCAATATCGTTGAGATTGACCACTGAAAAATCGAACGCCGAGCCGCGGCTGTCCATTGGATCATTCACCCTGACACCGTCAAGCAAGACCATCGTGAGGTTCTGGTCACCGCCGCGCAGAAAAATTCTTGCCACGCCACCCTGCCCCGATGGTTGAATCACGTGGACACCGGCCAGGTTTCGTAGCAGGTCGGCAACGCTCGTTTCGTTGCGCGCCTCTATTTCAGCCCTTCGTATGACGGTCGTCGAATTCGGAATTTCCGACAAGATGTCGGTGGTCCTCGTGCCCGTCACCACAATGTTGTCGACAGAATCTTCCGCGACAGCGGGAACAGCCACCAGTAACGCCAGACTCGCAGCGGCTAAAATAATCGCCCGCAGATGCTGCAAAGCGGAATATATGTGGATTTTTGCTGAAATCATTGGTATTTCACCCCTGCGGCGCAGGATCCAATTCCAATCCGGATCAATGTGTTCGACTCGTGATCCCCCACAAGATCGCCAACCTGGTGTCACCGATCCTCGACATGCCATCGATCCAGAACGAGGATATCGGATCGCAGGCGCTTTCCACATCGTTGGTGAACAGCAACGTGACGGCCCGGCTGACTTCCGTATTTTCATCGGCATTGCCGGGCGCAATGGCCGGATACAGCAGAAACAAGCTGACAATAGTTGCCAGAAATCATTTAGGTCGATTCATTGTGTTGCTACAATCTCAGTAATAACCAATCAAGAACTCGTTGTTGCAGCGTTGGATCGTCGTCAAAGACCGCAACGCCGTGACCATCCGAACCTGCCACGATCTCCAACTGGCGTGGCGCAGCCGCGAGATCGTATAACTCTTTTGCCCAGGTCGCTCGCTTGCCATCTTGCTCCAGCTCTGACGCAATCAGGAACACAGAATTCAGATCATTCAGGTGTTCGCGACCTCCAGCAAGGTTATAAACGGCGGCAACCTTGCCCGACATCGCGACAGCGGTCCTGATGGAAAACTGCGGGCTGCCAACCGCAACGCAAGCGAGATTAGCGCCGATGGAAGCGCCGACAACCGCAATACGCGCCATATCGACACGTCCTGTTTGGCGCAGCCACTCGATCGCTGCAGCCATGTCCAGCGTTGCCTGATTCGGATCGTCGAATAGAGTGCTGAAATCAGCCTCTCCGCCAGATTTTCCATGGCCCCTGATATCGTAGGCCAGCGCGTACATGCCGTGACTGACAATCTGTCCGAAGATCGGCAGTGAGGTCCATTCTTCTTTCGACGAGCCGCCCTGGTGAATAAAGATGACTGCCGCAAGCTGATTGTCTTGGGTATCGGGGGCCAAAATGGTCGCCACTATGCTCACGCCATCAAGGGTGGAAAAGCGGATATTCCGTTCATTCGCCGCAGCATTTTGCGTCGCCAGGCCAAGCAGACAGATCATCGCCAGGCACCCGTGCCTGGCCACTGCTGTGCATATTATTGCTTTCATCGGCTTGCCGTTATCCTATGTTGCGACTGAGTTCGCGAGCAGCACCTTGCGAATGATCTTACCTACGATGACATCCTGTCCGTCGGCCATGACGGTTGCCGACAAGTGAATTCTTCCGCCCGAAAACAACATCATGCGGACTTCGACTGCCGGCGAATGCTCACGCAGCGCAGCCACAAACTCCTTGGGAGTCAGACCAATGACTTTCGTGTCCCAATCGATATCCAGATAGAGTTCATTGGCAACACCTTCAGACACGACAACCCGGATTGCGATGCCGGGTAATGCATCGATTTCCGCGATGATGTTGTTGAATCTTTCCCGTTTGTAAGCGAAATCCTCTTCCTCACTAATGCCCAATCCTGTTTCGAGGGCAACCAGCATGCCGAGGTACTCCTCCGACGAGACTTTCATACCACGGCCGATCGAAATATCGTTCGGTGCACTATGCCTTCTCGCAAATTGCACCAGGTCATGTCTGCCCAGCAAGAGTCCCGCGCTGTAGGGGCCCCGCAAACCCTTGCCGCCCGAGTAACAGATCAGGTCAAACCCCTCGCTGACACCATCAACAACATTGCTCGCGGGTGGTGTGGTCGTCGCCGCATCACAAAAAGAGGGAATCTCCAGCTCTCTTGCGAGTGCCGTATATCGCTCAGCGGGAATATCGTCACCCTGATGCGCCGGCTTCAGGAAAAACATCATCGCCGTACGCTCGTTGGCGAGGCGGCGCACATCGGCTTCCGACGCCACTTCGACCAGTGTGCCGCCGGCAACGGTTAAGGCTCTGTCGTAGGTGTAGCGATGCTGCTTCTGGATGATGATTTCGTTCTTCATGCCGCTCGTATCCGGCAGTCGCCGCATTTTTTCCTCGTCACCGAGGGTCATGCAGGCCGCTGCGCCCAGCACGATGGCGGCGGTTGCGCCAGAAGTAACCATCGCCGCTTCACTGCCCGTTAATGCAGCGATTCTTTCGCCAATGGCAGTGTGCAACTCCGCCATCTTCACTTTACGGGTTGCCGCGTAACGCATGGCCGCGACGACCTCGGGGCGCATTCGTGCCCCACCGAGTACGGAGTAAGCGCCGGCAGCATTGATGAAGGGTTTTACGCCGAGTTCTTTGAAGTAGTCGCGGCCTTCTGTCACCTTTGACGGCATCGCCGCGACCGAGGTCGCATTCGTAAGCGCGCTCAGTGGGAAAAGACCCGCCAGCGATTTTATGACTGTGCGTCTCTTGCAAGGCATCTAGGTACTTCTCTGCAAGATTTCAGTCACTCGTTGCGTGACGATGTCGGCTTCGCCCTCTTTCAACAACACCGCAGTAAGGTGAAGGTGTCCATCGGACAAAAATAACGCGCGAACCTCGATCGATGGACGCCCATCCCGCAGCGCCTGTTTCACGTCATTGACGCTTATTGGGTAGCGCACTTCATCCCATTGGATTTCTATATAGGGTTCACGCGCTTCCGCGTTCGGAACATGTGTTTGCGCATCAACGCCTGGCAAACGGCCAAGTATCGACCCCATTTCGTTAACGGTTTTGAGCTGGCGCTGAAACTCTGCTTCTTCGTCAAATCTGAGACTGGTCTCGACGGCGACCATCATGCCGAGATATTCCTCGGGCGCGACCTTCATGCTGCGCCCGTACGCCCGATGATTGGGTGATCCATTTTGGCGTGCATAACGAATCAGATCCTCTCGTCCCAGCAACAAACCCGCACTGTAAGGTCCGCGCAATCCCTTGCCGCCGGAATAACAGATCAAATCGAAGCCGGCGAGGACCGTGTCGGCCATGTTGCTAATTGGCGGTACCGTGGTGGCGGCATCACACATGATCGGAATGTCGTGTTCCTTTGCAATCGCCACATACTCGGGCACGTCGATGTTGAGATCATCAGGCCTGTTCAGAAGATAAAACAGCATTGCCGTATTCGGGTTTATGGCCGCGCGGACGTCAGCGGCAGTATCGACCTCAACCAACGTTGCACCGGGCGCTCTTATGGAACGATCGTACATATAACGCTGGCCACGCAAGATAATGACCTCGCTGCGCATCCCGGACCCATCAGGAAGTTGCTGCATTTTTTCGGCGTCGCCCATTGTCATGCAGGCTGCCGTCCCGAGGATGATCGCGCCGGTTGCACCCGAGGTAACCATCGCAGACTCGACACCTGTCATCTCTGCAATACTTGCTCCAACCGCGTCGTGCAAATCCGTCATGCGTGCCTTGTTGTGGATCGCATAATCCATTGCGTCGATGACTTCGGGCCACATCTGAGCACCGCCCAGCGATGAGTAGGGCCCGACGGCATTAATAAACGGCTGCACGCCGAGAGCGGAGAAGTAATCCGGGACTGCCAAAGCCTGCGACGCAGACGCGTTCCGCGCGAAGTAACTGAACGGTGCGGCGGCGCTTAGTGCCGCAAGAAAATGACGTCTGCTGGTTGGCATCAGGGCTCCGAGTCTACCTCCTGGCGCCCGACTCCGTCAGGTCTTGACGGTAAAGGTTTGTCGCGGAGTGACGCTACGTTGCCAGCTTGCCGAGAATCATCGCGAGTTTTTTCTTATCGCTGTCCGACAGACGTTCCGAGAGATAACCGTCGATCGCCGCAAGCACGGTGGGGTAACAGCGGCGAAACAGCGTCGTTCCCTTTCTTGTTAGCTGCACGGTGACACTGCGCTCCGAGCTTTCCGAGCGCAGCCGCTTAACGAGACCGGCCGTTTCCAGTTTTCGCACCGTATGGGTTGTGTTCGCGGGAGAAATGAATGTCTCACCGGACAGCCGCCCCATGGATATCGGGCCGAGCTTACCCAGAATATCCACAACATTGAGCTCCGCTGCGTGCAGGCCTGCATCTGTAGCGACCCCGGAGGCGAGCTGATAAAGCGCGTGCCGCGAATGCAGCAAATCACGAAAAATGGCAACGCAGAGTTTCTCTTCATCTTTGCGAAGAAGTGTCTTTACCTTTACGAAATAATTCACTTTTCGTGCCCTTGTCAGGCGACGACCTGACTCCAAAGCTCATCAACACGAGCCTCTATCTCAGGTTCAGGTACAACACGCTGCATGATCTTTAACCCCAGTGGAATGGTGCAATCGACACCCATGAAGGAACGCACATTAAGAGGAATCTCTGGATAACCATCATAGACACCGAGCTTCGCATTCGAACCTACGATGCCCTGCGCCATCGGTTCGATGTTCATACCCATTACGTTCGGGATAATCATGAGATCGCGATCCGGAATGAATCGATGTGCCAGCGCCCAGTCGCGATCACGCGGGTTACGAATATCGATATCGGCGTCATAGACGAAGACATGCTTGCAAAATCCAGCGAGTGCCGTGTAGGCACGCATCATCGCCATTTTGGGTTCGCCTATGCGCGCCTTGTTGATCGCAATATATACGGTAAAGCCGCAACCGGCCGACGGATCCACAAATACGTCGACAACATTTGGCAGGATCTCCTTCACTTGGGTGAAGGTGCGCACGGAGCGAAAGAATGCCGCAATGGAATTGCACTCATTCAATGGTCTGCCGATGTGGACATGTTGATAAATCGCATTCTTGCGCATTGTTATCGCTGTTACATCGAAAATCGGACGGCGCCGCGGTTTGTCGTAAAAGCCGTTGAAGGATGCGAACTGTCCCTGCGTGGCCCAGTTGAATGGCTTGAACACACCCTCGACAACAATTTCGGCGCTCGCCGGCACATCCACATCAATCGTTTCGCACTTGATCATTTCAACGGCGGTCTCCCGGAGGCCACCGATAAACGCAAAATCGTCATTTTCATGCGGTAGAGCGGAATTTGCTCCCGCCAGAATAAACTCCGGTGTCACACCGAAGATAAACGCCATGGGAAATGGTTTCGCGTTATCACGATCCCAGGTAGAGGATGGCGCATCAATTTTGCTGCCCCACGCCTCCTCCATGCTTTTTGCATCTCCAGTGCCACGAAAAATCCAGACTGTGCCGGTATTTTTTCCGGTAATCTCGAATCGATGGTAGGAGAGATTGTGTGCACCTTCCTTCGGCTTGGAGACACACACACTCGTAAAATAACGGCCTTCCGTAAAGTCCGGGCTACCCACACCGTCCTGTGGGTTCAGTCGCAGTGCCGGCAATAACGACAGATCGACGTCATCACCTTTGATGATGATTTCCTTGCAGGGTGCCTTGTCTTTGCCAACATACACAGGGGAGACGCCGCCGGATTTCAGGACCTGCATCATTTTCATCGCCGAACCCGGAAGTGCGTTGTCTTCGGGAACGCCGAATGCTTCAGCCATGCGCCGATAGGTATGGCCTACCGTGTTGGCGAGCACTGGAATATCGAAACCCTTCGGTTTTTCGAAGAGTATGGGTTTATTGATATCCTCGTAATCGGCACGAGCGATAAATGCCCCCATCTCGTCGAGTGTATCGACCTCAACCGGAACGCGGAATATTTCGCCGTTCCTGTCAAGGTTGTCCAGAAATTGTCGGAAATCGAATATACCCATAACACACCATCTCCATGCCAGTCAGCTGCATCAATTCCAATCGATAAGATCATATAGAAAGATTCTATATAGAAATGTTATGCTAGGAGAATCTTGACTCGAAAGCAACAAACTTTCAGAAAAGCCCCCAAAGAGGGATAAGCGATGCGACTAATTATCGGCATATCAGGTGCAAGCGGCGTGGTGTACGGAATTCGCCTGCTTGAGACGCTCAGAGATCACAGCGATGTCGAAACACATCTCGTCATGTCGGCAACCGGCCGAATGAATATATGCCTGGAGACCGACTGGAAAGTGAATGCGGTCGAAGATCTCGCGGACTTTGTGCATCGCAATAACGATGTAGGCGCGACGATCGCAAGTGGTTCCTTTCAGTGCGACGGCATGATCGTCGCCCCCTGCTCAATGAAAACCCTGTCCGGAATCGTCAACTCATACGCCGACAACCTGTTATGCCGGGCGGCTGATGTAATGCTCAAAGAAAAGCGACGGCTTATTCTCGTGCCACGCGAGTCGCCACTGCACAAGGGACACTGCCAGCTGCTGCTACGAGCCACTGAACTGGGGATAGACATTGCACCACCCATGCCGGCATTTTATACGCGCCCGGCGTCGGTCGATGACATCGTCAACCATACCGTTGGCCGCTTGCTCGATCTGGTCGGAATTGAATCCGGCCTGGTCAAGCGCTGGGGAGGAGTACGCTCGGTAGCGGAATAAACACCAGGATATTCAGGTACGAAGCGCCCTAGCGACAACTTCCCCATCGGCATCCGGGAACGCGGCGCAAACAATCACAGCCAGTTTGGTTTGCACATCGTCGGACACCGGCTGGCCGATATGGCCGAAGTAACGAGCCAGATTGGACACGGCCCCGGCAACGACGTCAGCGACAACTGCCTCTGTCGACGGACGGTTCGAAAGCAGCGATTCCAGCGCTTCTTCCTGCAATTTCTCGGCGGCGAATTCGACTTGCTTTATTTTTTCCCGCAACCGCAAACAGGGTTCTTCCTCTATCGGCGCCGTGTGGCAGCCGTCCTGCTTCATCCAGCGTCGCGCGTCCCGCAGTTTCACAACAACGTTTTCAAACCAGCTTTCAGAAAACGCGACCGCAGCATCGAACAGCGCATCGTCAAAGGGCCCGACCCTCTCACCACACCAACAGCAATAGAGCAGCATATTGACGTCAACCGTATGATCATCCTGCAAGGACAGGCAGGCTTCCGGAACACCGTCGCTCCGATAGGTGCGCACGGAGAAATCCCAGAACGACTCAGCAGAAGCTGATCCGGACAACCGTCAGGCCTCGGCCGCTACGGTTAACACAATACCGTCCAGCTCGTCCGTCCACGCAATCTGGCAAGCCAGGCGTGAATTCACTTGCATTTCGCTGCCCTGATCTTCCAATGCCGCTTCCTCAAATTCGGTCGGCGACTTAAGCTTGCTCAACCACGGCTCCTCCACAAGAATATGGCATGTCGCACACTGGCACGACCCACCGCAAAGCGCTTCAATTGCCAAACCTGCGTCGCGCAGGATCTCCATCAGGCTGAGACGATCGCGTCCCTCCAGTTCATACTTCGTGCCATCTCTGTCCGTTGCGAATATCTGCGCCATAACCTCTTTATACCCCCATGCATTTTATTGTTAGCTGCTCATCCATCATCGCATGATTTAGTGCAGGCCTTAAACGTGCCAGGATTGGACGTCCGTTCGAGGAAAGCGAACGGTTCCTTCACAAAATTTTCCGCGACGCTCAACAAAGCTCCCGCGGGAGGATTGTTGTACGAGGCGGAAACTTCGTCGTAGTCGTGGCACTATGACGTTCTGAGAAATTTGAGGCGCAGTGCATGGCCAAGTCTCCGTATCGTCCCTTCACGCCGAAACCAGAGCAGGTCGCGCTCATGCCGGCGATTTCGGGAAATACGATCAATGGCATGACCGAATCGAATTATCGTCGTGCAACGCCTATCTACTGGCGTGACCCCGCATCGCTCCACCATGGTGAGCTGCAAAAATGGTTTTACACCCAGAATCCTGACAACGAAGCAATCAACGAAGCGCGTGCCGAGCGTGCCAAAATTCTGGACATTGATGTACCGGCAGTCAATGGTACACCGGTGCAGCAGTCTGCCGAAGAATGGACAGAGGAACTGACTGCCTTTGCGGAAAACGTCGATTGCGAATTGTTTGGCATTACCGCGCTCAACCCGGACTGGACCTATGAGGGTGCAAGACTCACGCAGAAATGGGTCATCATGGTTGGTGTGGCACATGACTACGAACAAATAAAAACAGCACCCGACGGGACCGCCGGGGCAGAAGTTATCAAACAATACGGCCGTGGCAGCAAGGCGGTGAAAGATATTTCGACATGGATTCGCAACAAAGGCTGGGGCGCAGACCATCACGGCGGACCCATGGCCGGTCCCTTGTTGCTTATTCCGCATGCCATCGAGTGCGGTTTCGGTGAATTGGGAAAGCACGGCTCGATTATTAACGAGGAATACGGTTCTTCGTTTCGACTGGCAGCGGTCGTCACGGACATTCCACTGATAGCAACGCAGAAATCTTTTTACAATGTCGATGATTTTTGTGATCGCTGCCAGGTCTGTGCCAACGCGTGTCCGCCCGAGGCGATAATGCCGGAGAAAGTGATGGTCCGCGGCGAATTGAAATGGTACGTCGATTTCGACCAATGCATACCGTTCTTCAATGAGAATTCCGGCTGCGCCATCTGCATCGCCGTATGCCCCTGGAGCATGCCCGGCCGGGGCCCAAAGATCGTGCAACAACTGCTGCGCAGGGCCGCCCGATCGGCCTGAAAGCCCTGCGCCGCGGTGCGATCGACATCTCGGCAATTGTGTGCCGCATAATGACCATAGCGGGCAACCAGAGGACAGAAAATGCACGGCGGTGATCTTGTTTCACAGGTTTTGCTAAATCGGGGTGTGCGACATCTGTTCACACTGTGTGGCGGGCACATCTCTCCCATCCTCACGGGAGCGAAAGAACGCGGAATAAACATCATCGACGTACGCGATGAGGCGACCGCTGTTTTTGCTGCTGATGCGAGCGCACGCCTGAGCGGAATTCCTGGCGTTGCCGCAGTCACGGCCGGGCCCGGACTCACCAATACAATCACTGCCGTCAAGAATGCACAACTCGCCCAGTCACCCATCGTGATTCTGGGCGGGGCAGCACCGACCGTCCTGAAAGGAAGAGGCGCATTGCAGGATATCGATCAGATGAAGCTGATGCGGCCACACGTCAAATACGCGAAAACGGTGCGGCGTGTGCGCGATCTCGGGCCAGTGCTCGAGCACGCGTTTTCGATCTCTCAGCAAGGTGTGCCCGGACCGGTTTTTGTAGAGTGCCCGATCGACCTGTTGTACGACGAATCCGTCATTCGCGGCTGGTACGGACAGGCGACGCCCTCCGGTCGTTCGCTTGCGGCACGACTTCAGAGAACCTATCTGAATTATCACTTGAACCGCCAATTTGCTGCTGGCGTCACACAGCCGTCCAAACAGGGGCTTGCCACTCCGGCTCAGCAAGTCCCTGGCAGTTTGTTGGCCAAAGTTGCTGCGGCCGTTGAAGTCGCACAACGACCCGTGCTGGTCATCGGCAGTCAGGCGATGTTGCAGGCCGCTGAGGTGCAATCACTGGCAAATGCGGTTGCCAGCCTGGGCATACCGGTCTATCTGTCCGGAATGGCGCGGGGGTTGCTCGGCCGGAAGCATGCGCTGCACTTGCGTCACAAGCGCCGCCTCGCCCTGAGGGAATCGGACTGCGTACTCCTGGCCGGTGTCCCTTGTGATTTTCGGCTCGATTATGGATCTCATATTCCGCGACGGGCAACGTACATTTCCATCAATCGCAGTCGTCATGACATGACAATGAACCGCAAGCCGACGATAGGTGTTCTCTCCGATGCCGGTCACTTTCTGCGTTCCCTGGGTAGTGCATGCAAAGCGGATTGCCGTGAGTGGCTGGAGACGTTACGGGCCCGCGACGATGAACGGGAAGACGAAATCACGGCTGAGGCAGACACTGAGACGGAGCATATCAATCCACTCCGGTTGCTGAAAGAAATCGACGCCGTTATGGATGATGACAGCCTCATCGTCGCCGATGGCGGGGATTTCGTGGCGACAGCCTCATACACCGTACGGCCTCGCGGGCCTCTTTCATGGCTGGACCCGGGCGCTTTCGGGACACTCGGTGTCGGTGCCGGATTCGCAATGGGTGCCAAACTGCATCGACCGAACAGTGAAACCTGGGTCATTTACGGTGATGGAGCTTTCGGCTACAGCCTGATCGAATTCGAATCTTTTGTGCGCCTGAAAATCCCGGTGATCGCGGTCATCGGCAATGATGCCAGTTGGTCCCAGATCGCACGAGAACAGGTCAAATTGTTGCAAGACGATGTTGGCACGACCCTGCGGCACAGTGACTACCATCTCGCCGCAGAGAGCTTTGGTGCCAGGGGGTTTCTGCTGGATACGCCGGATAAAACCCGGGAGGTATTGCTGCAGGCCAAACAAGCGGCCAGCGCGGGCCAACCGGTGCTGATCAATGCAATACTCGGCCACTCAAACTTCCGCGAAGGCTCCATCTCGATGTAGTGTCGATACCCTCTCTCCATGCAGACTAATGCACGCCAGACACGCAAGCTCCTCCGGGAATACACATCACTTGCATCCACTTACGACCAGCGATGGTCCGCCTACATCGACACATCCCTCTCAATGACACATGCGATGCTTGCTGAGCTGCCAGCTGATCGCATTCTCGATGTTGCTTGCGGCACCGGCCTGTGGCTCGAAATGCTTGCGAAGCAGTACAGTGATGCGGAATTGTTCGGCATTGACAGGGTACCGGCGATGCTGAATATCGCCCGACAGCGCGTGGGTGAGCAAGCCACACTTCTCGAAGCCGATGCGGCAGAGCTGCCATTCGATGATGATGGTTTTCAACTGGTCACAACGACCAATGCCCTGCACTACTTCGCCGATGTGCGCTCTGCGTTGTTGGAGATTCGACGAGTGCTGGTCCCCTCCGGCAATCTGATTATTACAGACTGGTGTCGGGATTATTTTTGGATGAAGTTGCTAAACCGTGTATTGCCCCTGACCAGTCACGCACATGGCCACACCTTTAGCAGCCGTGAACTGGAACGAAGCCTGGTCGCAGCCGGGTTTGAAATCGTCAGCAGCACGACAAAGAAGATCGATGGGTTTTGGGCATTGATGACCGTCCATGCCAGACCAACCTAGATGACCAGAGATTTGTGGGGTCGCGCCTCAGGAGACGCTCCTGCAGGGACGCATTGTAGGAGCGTGACCTGACGCGCGACCACCACTAAGCCGGATCTTCTTGAATCTTTCCCAGCGCTGCGGCAAGGCTTGCGACACTGCGATCAATATTGTGCAATTTATCCAGACCAAACAGCCCCAGGCGGAATGTCTGGAAATCCTCGGGCTCATCACATTGCAACGGCACGCCTGCAGCAATTTGCAATCCTTGCTCGGCAAACTTGCTGCCAGTCTTAATGTCCGGGTCATCGGTATAGAAGACCACAACGCCCGGCGCTTCAAAGCCCTCTGCTGCAACGCTCTGGAAGCCGCGTTCGGCCAGTAATGCGCGCACACGATCACCCAGTTCAAGTTGCTCCTCCCTGACTTTTTCAAAGCCGTAGGACTCGGTCTCCTTCATTACATCGCGAAACGCCGTTAATGCATCCGTCGGCATGGTTGCGTGATAGGCGTGACCGCCGCCTTCGTAGGCACGCATGATCTCAAGCCACTTGCGCAGATCACAGGCAAAACTGCTGCTGGTCGTAGACGCAGTTGCATCGACTGCCGCATCGCTCAACATCACAAATGCGCAGCACGGTGATGCGCTCCATCCCTTTTGTGGCGCACTAATGAGCACATCGACACCAACCGCTTTCATGTCGACCCAGATCGCACCGGAGGCGATGCAATCCAGCACAAACAATCCACCGTGAGCATGTACAGCGGCAGCAATCTCTTGCAGGTAGCTTTCAGGCAATAGCATTCCAGACGATGTTTCCACATGTGGCGCAAAGACAACGTCCGATTGTTCGGCCTTTATGGTCGCGATGACCTCTTCAATCGGTGGCGGTGCGAACGCTGCTTGCGGCTCATCATGGATTCTGCGTGCTTTGAGCACGGTCGTACTCGCCGGAATATTTCCCATCTCCAGAATTTGTGACCAGCGGAAACTGAACCAGCCATTGCGGATGATCAGGCATTTTTTCCCGCTGGCGAACTGGCGTGCCACGGCCTCCATGCCGAAGGTGCCACTGCCGGGCACAATCGCCATAGCATCTGCGTTATAGACTTTCTTCAACGTCGATGAAATTTCGTTCATCACCGTCTGGAATTTTCCAGACATATGATTGATGGCACGATCCGTATAGACGACCGAGTATTCGAGCAAGCCGCCCGGATCGACGTTGGGCAGTAAACCAGGCATTCCATTCTCCATTTAGCGAAAAGCAAGATGCGGATTATGGATTGTTTTGGTCCCTCATGGGTAATTTGAGAGGCATGGTTACAGGATCTCAATACGGTAGACTGTCCACCCAATAGATCCTGGAGGCTCAAATGGCGCGCAGCGATGTCAAAAACCGTCTACATGCCTGTACAACGGTACTTGCGCTTCTTTTAGCGATTTCGCTAAACGCATGTGTTACACCGGCAAACATCACGAGCCCGGATGGCAGACTCGTGACTATTTCTTTGCTCGGCACCAACGACGTGCATGGCGCATTGATTGCACGGCCAGGCCGGGGAGGACTAGTGACCTTTTCGGGATACGTTGCCGCATTGAGAGACGCGCGGGCGGCAGATGGTGGTGGAGTTTTGCTCATCGACGCCGGCGATATGTGGCAGGGAACGCTTGAGTCCAACTTGTCGGAAGGCGCTGCCGTGGTTGATGCGTATAACGCACTGGGTTACACGGCCGTCGCTATTGGCAATCATGAATTCGATTTCGGCCCGGCGGGACCCAAACCAATACCGGAAACTGACGCGGATGACCCGCAAGGATCGCTGAAACTTCGTGCGACGGAAGCCGAGTTCCCGTTGCTTGCCGCTAACCTGATCGATACGTCTACCGGTCAGCCGGTTACCTGGCCTAACGTACGACCCTCGACCATGGTGGAACTGGAGGGCATTAAGATTGGCATCATCGGCGTGATGACGAAAAACGCGCTTGTTACCACGATCGCGGCGAACACCGTCGGCTTGCGCATCGCGCCATTGGCGCAAACCATTATCGATGAGGCGCAAAAATTGCGTGACAAGGGTGCTGCTCTGGTCATTGTTACAGCACACGCTGGCAGCCAATGTGAAAATTTTGATGATCCACTGGACATTTCGTCCTGCGACCTGTCGGGGGAAATCATGCGGGTTGCAAGCGAGCTTCCGCCCGGCCTGGTTAACCACATTTTCGCCGGGCATGTACATCAGAAAATAGCGCATATCGTGAATGGTGTATCCATTACATCCAGCTACTCCAACGCACGTCTTTTTGGTCGCGTGGATTTCACACTCGATCGCGCAACACACGGCATCCGGAATCGCCATGTATATCCGCCGCAATGGATCTGTGCTTTCGTCATCGAACAGAGCGGTCTGTGTGCGTCTGCTGACGACAACCTGGAATCAATTGTTGTCGCTCGTTATGAAAATCAAATTATCGTCCCAATCGAGACTGTAGCCGCAATTGCCGCGCGCGTTGCGGAGCAGGTTGCGGAAAAGAAAGCACGAAAGCTCGGCGTGTATCTGGATACGGCTATAACGCTCGATGGCGAACCTGACACGGCACTCGGCCACCTGATGGTTAATGCGATGCTTCAATCGAACGATGCCGATGTCTCCATGCACAATGTTTCCGGTGGCATACGCGCAAATCTACCGCAGGGTGAATTGATCTACGGCAGCGTCTTTAACATGTTTCCGTTTGACAATCGGGTGGTCATTCTCGAATTGTCCGGTGCTGAACTGCGTCAGGTCATTGCACATCAGGTGCCCAGACAGAAGCGGCGTGCCGGCATCGCGGGAATGCGCGTAGTCATTACTTGCGATAACAATGCAATGGACGTCACGATGATGCTTGACGACGGCCGTGAAGTTCTGGATGGGGATCGCATCAGGGTCGTCGTGAACGACTTCCTGGTATTTGGCGGCGATGACCTGTTGACGCCCATTACTCCACATGGCGGCTTCGAGTTTTCGAACGACCTGCCACTGGTGCGCGATGTCCTTGTGCGCTGGTTCAGCGAACAGGATGGTCCGCTTCGGGCAGAACAATTTCTCGGCCCGGAAAACCGCCGATGGAACATTCCGGACCCGTTGCCGGCCGCCTGTGCTTTCTAGTTTTTTCCGCAGCAGGATATTCAGCTGTGCCGGACAAGTATCGATAGAATGCTGCCACTGGCTGCTGCAGTGAATGGCCGCTGATGCCTCCCGAGCACTGCCGTAGACTACAATAAAGCCGGCCGCCAATGGGCGAATTGGAGGAAACCACAGTGCACGCGCGTGTCGATGATCTGCACAAGCAAATGATTCAGTGGCGCCATGACCTTCACCGGCACCCGGAGCTGGGGTTTGCGGAACACCGCACCGCGGCCAGGGTCGCTGAGTTACTACGCAATTTTGGCCTGGAGGTTCATGAGGGTGTCGGCGGCACCGGTGTTGTGGGCGTCCTAAAACGTGGCAATGGTCCAAAGTCGATTGGCCTGCGCGCCGACATGGATGCTCTCGCGATCCACGAAGCAAATTCGTTTTCTCATAAATCAATACAGGCCGGTCGTATGCATGCTTGCGGCCATGACGGGCACACAACGATGTTACTGGGTGCCGCGAGAACATTGGCTGAAGACAGTGATTTTTCCGGCACCGTGGCTTTTATATTCCAACCCGCAGAAGAACATGGCCGCGGTGCTCTGGCGATGATGGAAGACGGACTTTTCGATCGCTTCCCCGTGGACGCCGTCTATGGAATGCACAACATGCCCTCTCTTGCGACTGGCCATTTCGCAATCTGCCCCGGCCCCATCATGGCCTGCGAGGATAATTTTGAGATCGTCATTCGCGGTAAGGGCGGGCACGCTGCGATGCCCCACCTGACTATCGATCCCATCGTGATTGCTGCAGAAATCGTCACTGCCTTGCAAAACATTGTCTCGCGGTCGATCAACCCCGTTGAAAGCGGGGTATTGTCGGTTACCGATTTTTCGGTCGATGCCACGCGCAATGTCATCCCGGAGAAGGTCGTGCTGCGCGGCGATACTCGTTCTCTCACGACCGGGTTACAACAACATATCGAGGCGGCGATGGAGCGCATCGTCAGCGGTATCTGCGCGGCCCACGGTGCCGTTTATGAATTCAAATACACGCACGAATTTGCCGTAACCGTAAACTCGGCGAGGGAAGCGGCAATCGCAGCGAACATCGCGCGGGAATGTGTCGGTACGGACAAGGTTGAAGCCGCCTGCAAGCCGATCATGACTTCAGAGGACTTCGGTTTCATGTTGCAGCAGAAAGCCGGTTGCTATGTGCTATTGGGAAACGGCGGCGGCGATTCGGGCATAGGCGGCCTGCACAGTGCTCATTACGATTTTAACGACGAGATTCTCGCCACAGGAGCGCAGTTCTGGATTCGTCTGGTGCGATCTCAACTCGCGGCCTGAGCGCGGTACTATCCACCCATGAATTCGTCCCCATTCGATCGCGCCATCACCACCCATCATCAAAATTCCCGAGCGGTACTGGGCGAGGCCTTTCCAGACCGACTGCAAAGCATCCTGAGAGACACAGATTGTGCACGGGCGAGACAAGTCATTGAGAGCTGGAACGGATATCACATCACACCTCTGCACTCGCTGGCTGGTCTCGCCAAAGAGATTGGGGTCGGCAATCTTTACTACAAAGACGAAGCCAGCCGCTTCGGCCTGGGCAGCTTCAAAGCATTGGGCGGCGCTTATGCCGTGCTTCGCTTGCTCGCAAAGGAGATCCCGAAGCTTGTCGGCAAACCCGTAAGCGATGCAGAGATCAGTTCCGGAATATATTCCGGGCTTGTCAGGGAATTGACCGTGGTCACAGCAACCGATGGAAATCACGGTCGCTCCGTTGCCTGGGGAGCACGACAATTCGGCTGCGCATGCAAAATTTATATGCATGCGGGCGTCAGCAGTCAACGCGAGCAGACCATAGCAGACCTGGGTGCAGAAGTGATCCGCGTCAGCGGCAATTACGACGCGTCAGTCCACCAGGTCGAAACGGATGCCTCAAAGAACGGCTGGTTCGTGGTGTCTGATACGTCCTATGCAGGATATGAGGATCTGCCGCGACAGGTGATGGCAGGTTACTCGGTGATGACATCCGAAATCATCGAACAGATCCAGCATCGTGCGCCACCCACACACGTATTCGTTCAGGGTGGCGTAGGCGGCCTTGCGGGAGCAGTCTGCGACCGGCTCTGGCGCGAATTTGGCAAGGAGCGCCCGCGTTTTGTCCTCGTAGAGCCCGCACTGGCCGACTGCCTTTTCCAGAGTGCCTTGCAAGGTCGCCCAACAACGGTCGACATCAGCGAAGAAACGATAATGGCGGGTCTTTCTTGCGGGGAAGTCTCTTTGCTTGCATGGGAAATTCTGGATGCCGGGTGTGACGACTTCATGACCATCACCGACGATCTCGTCGCACCCGTGATGCGGCTGCTGGCGAGAAATGGAGAAGATCCGGCGATCGTCGCCGGGGAGTCAGCCGTTGCGGGGCTGGCAGGACTGGCTGCTGCCTGCCGTTCACGCGAACTGGCCCACGCATTGGGTCTGGATGAACATTCAAGCGTCCTGGTCATCGGCACGGAAGGTGCGACTGACCCGGACATCTATGCGTCGATCGTCGGTCGGTCGGCCGAGGAGGTCGCGCCGGAGCGCGACAACTGAAACACTACTGAGAACCTGGCTATGAGTGGTACCCGACGAAGAGACTTTCTTGGCCTTACCGGCGCAGCCATCGCGGTGTTTGCGACGGGCAAACTCGCCCACGCTACGAAACAGCACTCGGCCGCAAGCAGTTTCGACCTGGGCGAACAGATTGATCCCTGGATCGAGCTCGACATGGATGCTCTGGCCTCCAATGTCCGGGCCGTTCGCAAGAGGATCGGTGATCTTCCCATTATGGCGGTTGTGAAGTGCAATGCTTATGGGCACGGCGGCATCGAAATCGCGACCGCCTTGCAGCGAGACAGTGGTATTCGTCACTTCATGGTCGTAAAAACGCGGGAAGCTGTCGGCTTAAGAGAAAGCGGCATCAAGGGCATGATCATGAACATGGGCCCATTCACACGTCACGAAATTCCCGCACTGCTCGAACACGACATATCCCAGTCAGTGTACTCCGACGCGGTGGAGATTCTTTCCAGCGAGGCGCGCAAACTCGGCAAGACGGCGAAGGTTCATATTTGCATCGACACCGGCATGGGACGTGTCGGCGTTCCCCACAAAGAAGCCCTGGCCTTTGTCAAAAAGGTCGCCGCCCTGCCAAACCTCGAGATCGAAGGCACGTTCACGGCAATGACCGAGGATGACGACTTCAACCCTGTGCAGATCGAGCGAATCGAAAATATCTGTGTTGCCGCCGGACGGCAGGGAATCGCCACGGGCGTTCGGCATGCCGCATCAACGGCCGAAGTCGATCGTTACCCGTACGCATGGCTGGATATGGTGCGCCCGGGAAGTTGCCTCGTCGGCCTCGAACCCGAGCGACAAACCAGTATGAATATTCGTCCGGTCATGACCTTCAAGACTCGAGTCGTTTTCGTCAAGACCCTGCAGGCCGGCGACGCACTGTCGTATCACCAGGCTTACAAGATCACGAAGGAAACCCGAATCGCGACACTGCCGTGCGGTTATTCCGACGGCTATCCTCCCGTCGTTACTAATAAGGCTGACGTACTTATCCGCGGGCAACGTCATCGCGTCGTTGCCCCGATTACGGCGAATCACATGATGGTCGACGTGACTGGATCCCCGGATATTACGATTGGCGACGAAGTGGTTTTGTGGGGGCAGCAGGGTGAGGAGAGAATCACTAAAGTGGAGTTGGAAAACCTCGCTCCGCAGGCAACCAATACCTACCGCATGACGACACGGACACGAACTTATTTGCCGCGTATTCCAGTTTAGCTCACAGCAATTACATACGCGCGAGAATCAGAATTTGGTTGCGCCTCAGGAAACGCTCCTACAGGAGTGCCAATAGCAAGACTGTAGGTGCGTCACCTGAGGCGCGACCGATGAGATCAGGGATCGGCCAGCTGCACGATTTGCTTGCCAACATTGCCACCGGTCAGCATGCTGATAAATGCGGCAGGTGCGTTCTCAACGCCCTCGGCAGTCGTTTCCTGGTATTTCAATTTACCTTCGGCAAGCCAGGCAGATGCTTTGACCACGTACTCCTGGCAAGCCTCCGGATGGTCGCTCACGATAAAGCCCTGAATCCTTAGCCGCCGACCGATGATCAGCATCATGCCTCGCGGCCCCGGTTCAAGCTGTTCGTCGTTGTAGCTTGAAATCATGCCGCAAAGCGCAATACGTCCGAAGTCACGCATATTCCAGAGTGCCGCCTCAAACAGCTCGCCACCCACATTTTCGAAATCAACGTCAATCCCCTTGGGACAAACCTCGCGGATGCTAGCGGACAGTGATTCGCTGTTGCGATAGTTGAACGCCGCGTCGTAGCCGAATTCCGCGGTCAGTAACGCGACTTTGTCATCGGAGCCGGCGCATCCTGCCACATAGCAACCATGAATTTTGGCAAGCTGCCCAACGACGCTGCCAACCGCTCCAGAGGCAGCGGAGACGAATACCGTATCTTCGGGTTGTGCCTTCGCGATCGTAAACAAGCCGATATAAGCGGTCATGCCGGGCATTCCCAGTATGCCAAGGTAATATGAAAGCGGCACGGCTCCGGCAACGACTTTGCGCAATTGGGTGCCGTCGCTGATCGAAAAGTTCTCCCAGCCAAGCATGCCAGTGACATAGTCTCCTTCCGCAAAATCGGGATGCCTGCTCGCGACAACCTGCCCCACGACTCCCGCCTGCAAGACCTCTCCGATCTGGAAGGGTGGAATGTAGGACTTGGTGTCGTTCATGCGACCGCGCATATATGGATCGACCGACATGAATATATTCCGTACGAGGAGTTGCCCGTCTGCCGGTTCCCCCACAGCCTCTTCGGTTAGCGTGAAATTTTCTTCTTTTACCCAACCGGAAGGACGGCTGGCCAAGCGGATTTGCTTATTCATTAGCGGATGCTTCCTCGGATTTCGTACAGATCGTCAACACCGAAGCCTAGCAGACAAGAGGGCAACCTGCTCAGGCACAACCCGTGGCGGGAATCGCATGCTCTCTTCTCCTGTTATATTGCCGCCGTGATGGATGATGATGTCATTATTCTGGGTGGTGGTGCCGCCGGACTCCTGTGCGCGATTGTCGCAGGACGTCGTGGCCGTCGAGTTCTGGTGCTTGAGGGATCAAATAAAATCGGCAAGAAGATACTCATGTCCGGTGGTGGCCGTTGCAACTTCACCAACCTCCACTGTGAGCCGTCGCATTTTGTTTCTGCCAACCCGAATTTCTGCATATCCGCACTGAGTCGCTATACGCCTCTGGATTTCGTAGCCCTGGTCGAAAAACATGGGATCGCCTACCACGAAAAAACAGCGGGACAATTATTTTGCGATCAGTCATCGAAAGAGATTCTCTCGATGCTGGCAAAGGAGTGCGATGAGGCGAATGTCAGCATCCTTACAAACTGTGACATCAAGGCCGTGAGACACGATCACCTCTACAAGGTGATCTGCAACAAGGGTGAGTTTTCAGCCCGGTCTCTCGTCATCGCCACAGGAGGTTTGTCCATCCCGAAAATGGGCGCCTCCGATCTGGGCTACCGGCTGGCACGCCAATTCGGACTTACCGTACGTGACACCCGGGCCGGACTGGTACCGTTCACCTTCACCGGTGCGATGCACAGGCTGACGGAACGACTGTCCGGAATTGGTTTACGCGCCACTCTTGGCACCGCCGATATGACATTCACCGAGAGTATTCTGTTTACACATCGGGGCCTGAGCGGGCCCGCCGCTTTGCAGCTCTCCAGTTACTGGCAACCGGGAGACGAGATTCAACTGAATCTGCTGCCCGATCACGATGCCCCCTCTTTCCTGTTGGCGGCCAAGACGGCTCAACCAAAGGCTTTGTTACGAACGGTTCTTGCAGAAATCCTGCCCCGCGCACTGGTGTTGGAATTACAAAGGCTTTATTGGCAGGATTTCGAGACAAAACCTCTGGCTGAGATCGCCGATGATGCATTGCATAAGGTGGCAGAAACCCTCAACTGCTGGGTATTGAAGCCCGCCGCCACAGAGGGGTATCGAACTGCGGAAGTAACACTGGGCGGTATCGATACCGCTGAGTTGTCGTCAAAAACCATGCAATCCAGGCGCCAGCCCGGTCTTTACTGCATCGGTGAAGTAATCGACGTTACCGGTCATCTCGGAGGATTTAACTTCCAGTGGGCCTGGGCGTCGGCACAAGCTGCAGGACAAGCAATTTAATTCGGTGACAGTGTATACATTCCTTCTTTTGATTGAATAAAATCAAAAGAAGGAATGTATACACTGTCACCGAATTAAAAGGTCGAGTGAACTGATGTTCGAGAACCCCGAAATTTCAGAGGATGAATTGCCGCGTGTCAGCACCGTTCACTGGCTCGGAATGGATCGGCAATTCCTGCGATTCCTGTTAGTACAATCAGCACTTGCCGTTATTTTTCTCAGCATCGGTATCGGTGTCCTGCAGCAAATATTCAACATTGCTTTCGCTGAGGAAAACATCAATCTGAAACTCGGCATGCTGTGGTTTTTGATTCCCATTATTGCCGTGCCGACATTCATCTGGCCATTGATCAGCGTGCCGCGCAAAGGCTATGCGGTACGCGCGAAGGACATCATGT
>JADFNG010000108.1 GCA_022563505.1 Pseudomonadota bacterium
GATGGAGGAAGTAGGAGAGGTAGCCAAAGAACTGCTGGATAAGGGGCTCGTCGGTGGCAACCGAGCCTTCATCGAGTCAATCGAGAGGCTCGGCAACCAATGCAGGCAGTGGCTGAAGTCAGTCAACCTGGACAAACCGAATGGGTAGGAAGTCTAAGCAGAAAGGCAAGGTAGGAGAGCGCCAGGCTGGTGCTCATGAAGATTACGGCCGACGCCGTCGTGAGCTTGGTCAGGAAGTTTCCTGCGCCGCGGCTGCCGAAGACGGTGGAGCTGGCGCCGCCGCCGAACACGGCGCCGATCTCGGCGCCCTTGCCGCGCTGGAGCAGGACCACGGCGATCAGGAAGAACGACACGATGACGTGGAGCACGATCAGAAAGGTGTTCATGGGTTCCCCCTCAAGTCTTCTCGAAGCGCACGATGCGGCTGAAGGCCTCCGGATCGAGGCTCGCGCCGCCGACCAGGGCGCCGTCGATGTCCGGCTGGGTCATCAACTCGTCCACGTTCTCTGGCTTCACCGATCCACCATACTGAATCCGGATGCGATCCCCCGCCTCGCCAAATTTTACTCGAAGTTGCTCCCGGATGTGTCGGTGGACTTCCTGGGCGATCTCGGGCGTCGCTGTCTCGCCGGTTCCGATCGCCCAGACGGGCTCGTAGGCGATCACGATGTCGTCGGCCTGGGAGGCTTCGACGGTCGCCAGGCTGTCGCTGAGCTGCCCGCTCACCACGTCCAGGGCGTCACCCCGCTTGCGTTGTTCCAAGCTCTCGCCGACGCACACGATCGGTCGGATCCCGTGGGCCAGCAGCGCGGCCGCCTTGCGGGCGACCCGTTCGTCGTTCTCCCCGTACAAGGCGCGGCGCTCGCTGTGGCCGACCAGGGTGTAGCGGCAGCCCAGATCGACCAGCATGCCCGGGGCGATCTCACCGGTGAAGGCACCCCTTTCTTCGGCGTTCACGTTCTGGGCGGCCCTCATTGCGATGCCATTTCAGAATGTTGCCGTGTACGGAACCGATCATCTTTTTGTCCAAAGGTTGCTCTGCTGTCGCGATAAGAAAGAAGCACAAAAAGCGGTGCTGTGGAGCACAATAGGGGAGCTTGTCCCGGTACTGATGCTGACGGTTGGTGTCGGGCTGTTCGCCTACTACGAGTTTTTTCCGTTAAGCGCCGATCTCGCCGCCCTGGTCAGCGAGCGCGGCGACCGGATATTTCCTGTATTTATTATTTCCGTGATGCCGACAGGCCTTAAGGGATTGCTGATTGCCGGAATTCTCAGCGCAGCCATTTCCAGCCTGGATTCCATTCTTGCGGCGCTGTCTCAAATATCATTAACGATGTTCTACAAACCGTTCATTGAGCCCGAAGCCGACGAAACACGGCTGCTAAAAGTCTCGCGCAGGTTCATTATTTTCTGGGGTGTCGTGCTCGCGCTGATGGCGTGGCAGTTTTCGACCAGCAAGCTGGATATTGTCACGCTTGCATTCTCAATGACCACTTATACCTGGGGGCCGATGCTCGGACTGTTTCTGTTGAGCATAGCCGCGCCGCGATATCGAATAGCCAATATTGGCGGTGGTGTTGTTTTCAGTGTGCTTGTCGTATTGTTAATCAACGAGCCGCAGTTGATGAATCCACTGTTTGGCAGCCTTTATTCGGGGCCGTTACTGGCCTGGCCGTGGTTATTCCCGATTGGCACAATTTGCTGTTTTGCGTTTGCGATTCGCGGGCGGCGTGCGGAGGTGGTGTAAATGAAGCGACTCCTGATTTTGCTGGGCACGATGATCGCGGGATGCACATCATTGCCGATCATCGATGTACCTTCACTGAATCACAACAGCCGGGTCAATTACCTTGTCCTGCACTTTACATCGGAGGATTTCGCCGAGTCGTTAAGACTGCTGACACAGCGAACGGAATACCCGGTCAGTGTGCACTATCTGGTTCCTGAAACAGGGGATGCAACTTATGACAGGCGGACGCTCCGAATTCACCGGCTTGTGGCAGAGAATCGACGGGCATGGCATGCCGGCAGGAGTTATTGGGCAGGAGCAGATGCACTGAACGATACTTCAATCGGCATCGAGATCGTCAATCGTTCTGCCTGCGTTAATAATGATCCGGATACCGAGAGTCCGTCACCGGAAGATCAGACTTGTAACATGCTGGCATTCCCGCATGAGCAGGTTGATCTGGTTATACGCCTTGCGACCGATATTCTGGATAGAAATCCGGATATCGATCCGGTCGACGTGATTGGTCACGGAGACATCGCACCCGGTCGCAGGGTCGATCCGGGCCCGTTGTTTCCATGGAGGCGGCTCTATGATCACGGTATCGGTGCCTGGTACGACGATGAGAGCGTTGCTCGATATGTCAAAGCGTTTTCGAGCGACTTCCCCGAACTGAGACGTATTCAGCGTGCGCTGAACGCCTACGGTTATCTCATTGAGCTAACCGGCGAGAATGACGTGCAAACACGATTCGTGGTGCGCGCATTTCAGATGCACTTCAGACCAGAGATGACGTCGGGTCAGATCGATAATGAAACGGTGGCAATCCTGTACGCATTGCTCGAAAAGTACCGGCCGGAATTACTCGAAGACCTATTGACCGGCGAATAACAGGCAACGGATTGATGGCAAGACCGGCATTGCCAACGCAGTCATCCGTGCGCAACCAGCAAATAAATGACCAACAGGAAAATCGATATCATCGTTGTCGTTTCCAGCCAGTTTACTTTCCCATCGTCCTGCACAGCCTTCCACAAGACCAACATGGAGGGAAAGCCCAGCAGGATTGCGCTGGTCGTGTGCATGTCGATCGGGATGACGCCGCCGAACTCGTCCAGCGCTGGGATGACGCCCGTCTGGGTAAAGACAGCCAACAGGATCATGGCTATGGGCAGCACCAGAAACGGTACCTGAGTAATTGCGCCCGACGCATTCGCCATGGCGATGTTGTATTTCCCCTGGAAGTGAGCGGTACCAATCATGACGAATGCGCCCGCTGATGCGAATACGCTCAAGATGACGGCACCGAACATCTCCGAATATCCGGCGTTGGCCAGTTCTTCCACCAGGACCGACGCGAACTCGCCGACAGAGTGTCCGCCGATGACGGAAACGCCCAGCCCGGCAATGCCGAATGCCAGCATGGTCCTGATCGGCATCGGTTTTTCATGGCGGCCGGCGCTGACGGGAACATCGTCAATGGATGCGGGCGAATGTGTGCCGGAGAAACGTTTTACCAAACGAGTTGTTGCGACCACCTGAATGGTCAGCAATACCGCCCCGAACACGTATAAATCGGCAATATTGAGCGCGGCTGGCACCGCATCGTCCGCATCGACCGAAAAGACCTTCATCAGCATCATAATGACGCCCAGGCTGAAAAAAACACCTGCTGCGGCGGCATAAAGGTCCGTACTCAGATTAACCAGCGGTTTCGGCAAATGAGCATCGCCCTCAATGTCCCTTGGCAGAATGCCGCAATAAAGTCCAAAAGCTGCAGCACCAACGTGCAGCGTCAGGACCGTCACGATAAAGCCCACTCGCGGAGTTGCCACCAGGATAAATGCCAGCATGACCAACTCCGGAATGTTGCTCGACAGACCGGCCATGGTGCCGGCGACGAACGAATTGATTTTCCGGCGCTTCGCGTACGCATCGACAGCAATGATCATCATCTCGGATGCCGCGAACACCACCAGTAAGCCACCGGAACCCAACAATATCGCCAGAAGCAAGCCGTTGGGCTGGACCAGGAACGTCGCGATAGCAATCAGCGCCAGGCCGATAGTCATTAACCAAAGCCAATGCCTGCTGTGCGGGTTTTCTTCAGTCGGGTCAGGCATGGGTAAAATCCTTGTGCGGCAACCCGGTGTCGTCAAATGTCCGGGTTTGTAATGTTACAACGATCGCGGCCGCGTACGGGACTGCTTTAAGAATTGATTCCGTTCAGCGCTTATCCATGAAAGCGTGCCACCGCAAGATGGCCGGCAGGAACCAGGGCATGCCCGTATAGAAAGGTCTTGTCCGAAAGTCCAGGTCGTCAAGCGCTGTAGTAGCACCGGATTGTCCCATCATCTTCTTCGCGACCTTGTTGCCGTAAAAAGTCGCTCGACCCACGCCGGAGCCGCAGTAGCCCATCGCGTAGTAGAGCCCTTTGTGTTGCCCGATGTGTGGCACATGGTCAAATGTGTATGCAACCGTTCCAGACCAGCCGTGTGTTACTTTCACGTCGGCGAGTTGCGGGAAGATCCGGATCATTTGCGTGTGCAGGTCCCGGGTGTAGGACATGGGCCTGTCATCAAGGTGCGCCGAGCGACCGCCCAGTATCATGCGTGTACCGTCGGACGACGCGCGGTAATACAGCATCAGGCGCGATGTGCCGCTAAAACAACGATCTTTTGGGCTGAGCTCTTTGATCAGCGATGTTGCAACCGCTTCTGTTGCGATGATGGCGGATCGAATCGGGATGACGCGGCGGCGAAACCAACCGAGTGCCGGTGGTGTGTAGCCGTTCGTGGCCACCAGAACCTGGTCGGCTTCGAGTTGTCGGCCGCCGACCGCCAGCGTCAAAAATCTGTCGTCCCGGCGAATACCGCTTACTTCTGAATGTCCGATGATGCGCGCACCTGCCGCTGCAACCCGTGCCGCCAGCCCCGCTACATATTGTCCCGGATGCAAGTGGCCGTCACGGTGATACACGGCACCGCCGTAATACGCGTCAGAGCCGATTTCGGCGTGCTGGTCCGCCTGCGGAACCATATCTGCCTCAAGCTCGACCGCCTTTTGCAGGCCCTTAATCTCGCGGGCCAGATCTTCGTAGTGCCCCGGCCGGTCTGCGCCGCGAAAGCGTCCGCTGCGGCGCAAACTGCAGTCGATTTTCTCGTTGCCGATGAACTCCAGCAGATACTCGAGGCAATCCCGGCTTTCCGCGATGACGCTGTTCGCTTTTTTTCTGCCGTGGCTTGCGGCAAGCCCGTCCAGCCCCAGCTTGTGATAGCTCGGCCCGACCAGCCCGCCATTTCTCGAGCTGCAGCCCGCTCCCACGCCCAGGGCATCCAGTACGACGACGTCCCGACCGGCACGGGCCAGCTCAAGCGCGGCGCTGAGTCCCGTGTAACCGGCACCGATAACGACCACCTCCGCGCGTACCGGCAAAGTTTCCGGGCTGCCGGTTAATTTATTCAACTCCGAACCGGCTGCATCAAGCCAGTAGGGGTCGTTGCGAAAGTTTGCTGTCAGGTGAGAGGTTTCTGAGCGGGATTTTGCTGACATTTCTGCGTACCTTAGAGCTGATTTTTCAGAACGCTTCAAGGGGTGATACGCCCGCCGCAACGAACTTGGACGGCACCGATTGGGTCATGATATTGTGTCTCATCCGCGCAGTAAAGCCATGCAAATGACTGAAGAAAATTGATGAGTAACACGGCGACACCGAACACAGACAGCATCGCATCATTGATCGAAAACCAGCAGCGTGGCTGGCCACTCGAGCGGCGTTTTTATACCGATCCCGCCATTTATGCGCTCGAACTCGAGCGCATCATTACCCGCAACTGGATACTCGCGGGTCATGCGTCCCAACTATCCGATCCCGGCGACTTCAAGGTGTTCAACGTCGCCAATGAGTCGGCCATTATTGTGCGGAGCAAAGATGGCTCAATCAAGGCATTCGCCAACGTTTGCCGCCACCGGGGCTCCCTCGTCTGTCTTAAGGCTGAGGGCAACACCAGAAAGTTCGAGTGCCCGTATCACGGCTGGACTTACGACACCGACGGCAATCTGATCGCCGCGCGCAGCATGCCGGAGGATTTCGACAAGAAATCGTATGCCTTGCACAAGGTATCCGTCGAGACCGTGCATGGCTTGGTGTTCGTGTGTTTTTCGGATTCGCCACCGTCGCTGGCGGGTGCCAGGAAGGACCTGGAAGAGCCAATGGCGATGTTCGATTTTGAACATCTCAAAGTGGCGGCGCAGCAAACATATCTGATAGACGCCAACTGGAAGCTCGCCGTCGAGAATTACCAGGAGTGTTATCACTGTGCGACCGCGCATCCCGAATACGCGGTAAGACACACCCTGATGCTGGACCCGAAGAAACAATCGCGCGTGCAAGCCAACATGCTTGAGAGAATGCAGGCTTGCGGCCTGCAACAGATCGAGTTTGATTGCATCGATATGAATGCGACGCCCGGCGAGCAAGGTTACGGCTACAGTCGAACGGCATTGTTTGAGGGTTACAAAACCGGAAGTGAAGATGGTCAGGGCCTTGCGCCGTTGCTGGGTAAGCTGACAGACTACGACGGCGGTGCTTCCGATTTTACGTTCGGCCCATTTTCGTTTTTGCTTGCCTACAGTGACCATGTTGTCGGCTATGTTTTTACGCCCGTCGACAAGGATCATTGCCAGTGTGAAATCTACTGGTTTGTGCGCAGTGATGCCGTAGAAGGTCAGGATTATGATGTCGACAAGCTCAAGTGGTTGTGGGATGTGACGACGATAGCGGACAAGAAAATCATCGCCAACAACTGGAAAGGCGTGCAGTCGAAGTACTATCAACCCGGACCGTTCTCCGCCATGGAACGAGCGGAAAGTGTCTATATCGAGTGGATCGTCCAGGAACTCCGTCGCGAAGACTGATCAATGAAAACCTATGACGCTATTGTTATTGGTGCGGGCCACAATGGTCTCGCCAATGCTGCTTTTCTGGCCAAAGCCGGCCTCGATGTTGTGTGCATCGAGAAGAACGACTACATCGGCGGCGCTACCGTCAGTCGTAATCTCTACAAAGACTGGATCTATTCCAATTGTTCCTATGTTTGCAGTCTCTTGCGGCCGGAGATTTACCGCTCGCTTGAGTTGCATCGTCATGGATTGCAAATCACCCCCTATGGCGGTTCGCTCACTTTCATGGAAAACGGCGACTATTACGGTGCCTACCACGACCCGGAAGTCAGCTATCGGGAAATGGCGCGCCATTCGCAGCATGATGCAGATGCTTATGAACGGTTTTCCGCCGACACCATGCGGCAATGTCGCCTGGTCAGAGACTTCTTGCTGAAGACGCCGCCCGACCCGACATCGTTCAAGATGAGAGACCTGAAGGAGTTGATGTTGCTGGGCCGCAAGTTCCTGGAGATGGGCGAAGACCGGATGTACGAGGCCATCCGTTTCTGGACGATGAGTGTCGCCGAATACCTGGACGAGTATTTTGAGAGCGACGTCATCAAGACCTCGCTTTCCGGCAGTGGCATCATCGGTACGGCCCTCGGAGTCCAGTCGCCGGGTACGGCTTACGTGTTGTTGCACCACTATATGGGCGATGTCGACGGCAATGTCGGCACCTGGGGGTTCGCACGTGGCGGCATGGGTGCGGTGGCCAATGCGATAGCAGGCGCGTTCCAGTCTTATGGCGGTGAGTTGCGTGCCGGCAATGGGGTGGCAAAGATCGTCGTCAAGAACGGTCGCGTGAAAGGGGTCGCACTGGAAAACGGCGAGGAAATCGATGCGCGTGTTGTCGTTTCCGGCATGGACGTGAAGCGGACGTTCCTTACGTGCATGGATCAAGGCGATTTGCCGAAAGCCTTCCATGACCGTGTCAGCAATTTCAAAATACGCGGCTCCTCCGGCAAAGTGAATATCGCGCTGGACGGGATGCCTACGTTTCCCTCGCTACCCAAAGGCAGTCCGCTCTACCACGGCGACATGCATTTTATTGATTCGATGGAGCGCATGGAGCGCGCGTACGACGACTGGAAAGACGGCACCTGGTCGAAAGACCCCTACATCGACATGCTCATTCCGACGCTGATCGATCCAACCATGGCGCCACCCGGCAAGCACATGATGAGTTGTTTCGTGCAGTACTGCCCGTTGCAG
>JADFNG010000024.1 GCA_022563505.1 Pseudomonadota bacterium
TGGTCGGGTTGTGGTCCACAACCTGCCGATTATTTTTTGTTTTTATTTTTCAATTGCTTAAGGGTGGGAGTGGCGGAGAGAGAGGGATTCGAACCCTCGAAGGGGTATTAGCCCTTACTCCCTTAGCAGGGGAGCGCTTTCGACCACTCAGCCATCTCTCCAAAATTCGTTGGTCAAACGCCGGGCAGGACAACCGTTTGGCTGTCTCAGATTTGGCGCGCGCGCCATCTTACTGGTGGACAATCGCGAGGTAAAGCGCGGATTCAAGCTTAATCGTCGCCCGACGCCGTTTCCTTGGCGGCCCCTGCCATTTTCTCGTTCTGAATCCGTTCATAGATTTCTTCCCTGTGAACAGCGATGTCTTTGGGTGCATTGATTCCAATGCGCACCTGGTTCCCTTTCACGCCGAGCACGGTGATGGTGATATCGTTACCAATCATGACCGACTCGCCGGCGCGTCGCGTAAGGATCAGCATGACTTCCTCTCCTGCCTCTTTTTATTACGCCTGCATATGTGCTTGTAATATATTAATAATAGTCGAAAAGATACACTCTTGCCTACTCCCCGTCGGCATATGAGGATCTAAGACTGTATTTGGCGTTGTTGCGGGCCTTAACCGAGTTTTTCGCGCATCCACGCGGGTAAAGATGCAAGAGCCGCATCAAGATTGTCCGGTTTCGAACCGCCGGCCTGTGCAAAATCGGCTCGTCCCCCGCCCTTGCCGCCTACCTGTGCAGCCACGAACTTGACGACGTCTCCGGCGCGCACGCGATCCGTATTGTTGCGGGTCACACCGGCCGCTAACTTCACTTTGCCGTCTTCGACGGATCCGAGTACGACGACGGCACTCTCTAGCTGGTCCTTAAAACGATCGACTGCGTCACGTAACATCTTCGTATCCGCACCGTCCATCCGCGCCGTCAAGAGCTTGATGCCATCAATATCCGTCACTGTACTTTCAACATCGGCAGCGCCTCCGGAAAGGAGTCGCTGCTTCGCCGCCGCGAGTTCCTTTTCGAGTTCCCTGTTTCGCTTCAGTAACTGTTGTGCTTTTTGGACTGCCTGCTCATGCGTGCTCCTTAATGCGACCGTGACATCATCCAGCGCTCGCTGATTCCTGTCGATCCAGCGCATCGCAGTAGCACCCGTCACCGCCTCAATACGACGGATGCCTGACGCCACGCCTCCCTCGGAGGTAATTTTAAATACACCGATATCGCCGGTCCTGCCCACATGTGTGCCGCCACAAAGTTCGACGGAAAAATCACCCAATCTAAATACGCGCACTTCATCGCCGTATTTTTCACCGAACAACGCGAGGGCACCTGATGCGACGGCATCGTCATAACTCATCAGCCTGGTTTCAGCCCGAACGTTTTTGCGAATCTCGGCGTTCACGAGATCTTCAATCCGCTGGAGTTGCTCTTCAGTCACTGCTTCAGAATGCAGGAAATCGAAACGCAATCGGTCGGGTGCCACCAGCGATCCTTTCTGTACCACATGATCGCCAAGGATTGTCTTCAATGCCGCGTGCAGCAGATGGGTCGCGGAGTGGTTCAGCATGATCGTCCGGCGACGCCCGGCATCCACTTTTGCCGCAACGCTTTCCCCTACTGCCAGGGTGCCGGATTGCACTGTGCCGAAATGAATGTTTGCTTTGCCGCTTTTCCGTGTATCTTCGACCGAGAACAAACCTGAAGCTGATTCGATCGATCCGGTATCACCCACCTGCCCGCCCGATTCCGCATAGAATGGTGTTGATACGAGTACAATCACACCTTCCTCTCCGGCCCTGAGCGCATCAGTCAATTCGTTGTCTTTGTAGATATCTGTAATGGTGCTCGTACTTTCTGTGCCCTCATAGCCCGAAAACCCGGTCTCCCTGTCGACCTTGATCGCGGAATGGTCAGCGGTGCCAAATTTGCTCGCCGCCCGTGCCCGGTCGCGTTGCGCATCCATCGCCGCTTCGAAACCTGCTTCGTCAATGGTCAGATTCCGCTCCCTGGCAATGTCTGCGGTGAGATCAATTGGGAAGCCATAGGTGTCATACAGCTTGAACACCACGTCTCCTGGCAACTGACTGCCCTTCAATTCACCGATGGCCGCTTCAAGAATGTCCATTCCCTGATCCAGAGTCTCCGCAAAACGCAGCTCTTCCTTCTGCAGCGCTTTTTCAACATGCGCTCTTGCTTTCACCAGCTCCGGATAGGCATCGCCCATTTCATCGCACAATGGTTTGACGAGTTTGTAGAAGAACGGTTCATCGACGCCAAGTTTGCGACCGTGACGAACAGCACGACGAATAATGCGCCGCAATACATACCCTCTGCCTTCGTTTCCCGGCAACACGCCATCGACGATGAGAAAGGAGCACGCACGAATATGATCCGCAATGACGTTGAGTGAGCTGGCGCCGTCGTTTTCGACGCCAAGTGTTTTCGCGGCAGCACTAACCAGGTGGCTAAACAGATCAATCTCGTAGTTGCTGTGTACACCTTGCATCACTGCGGCAACGCGCTCCAACCCCATCCCGGTATCGACCGATGGTTTCGGTAGCGGCGTCATCTTGCCATCGGCAGACCGATCGAATTGCATGAAAACGAGGTTCCAGATTTCGATGTAGCGATCCCCGTCTTCGTGCGGCGATCCCGGTGGTCCGCCTTCGACGTCAGGGCCGTGGTCGTAAAAAATTTCGCTGCACGGGCCGCAGGGTCCGGTATCGCCCATTGCCCAAAAATTGTCCTTGGCGCCCATGCGGGAAAATCGAGTGGCATCGACTTGCATGGTCTTCAGCCAGATATCGGCCGCTTCATCGTCGTCTTCGAAAACTGTAACCCACAATTTTTCGGCGGGCATCCCTAACTCCACCGTCAAAAATTCCCAGGCCAGTTTAATGGCCTCTTCCTTGAAGTAGTCGCCAAAACTGAAATTGCCGAGCATTTCGAAGAAGGTGTGGTGGCGGGCGGTGTAACCAACGTTTTCCAGGTCATTGTGCTTGCCGCCGGCACGCACGCAACGTTGAGACGTAACGGCCCGATTGTATTTGCGCTTTTCCTGCCCGAGGAAAACATCCTTGAACTGCACCATGCCGGCATTGGTAAACAGCAGCGTTGGATCGTTGCCGGGCACCAATGGGGAGCTTGCAACAATTTCATGGCCGCGCTGGTGGAAAAATTGCAGAAATGCGTCACGCACTTCATTGCTGGTCATGGATTTCATTGTTCGGAATACCGGGCTGCGGGTGGTGCCACTTGGCAGACGGTAAATCAGCCAGCGGGATAACTAGCGGTGATTATTTCACAAAAGAGGAACGCCAGGCAGACCCCTGATGCTAATGGTGAAATATTCATTCGGCTTGTGCTTCGATTTCCTGCTGCCACCTGCTTAGCATTTGCGCAGACGGCGCCGCGTATGCCTGAATCCAGCGCTCCTGAATTCTCTGGATCGGACTGACATCGAGGTGATTCCAGCGCTGACGGCCCTCTTTGCGCGCGATAATCAGGCGCGCCTTTTCGAGCACGCCCAGATGCTGCATCACTGTACACCGATTCAGCCAGCTCAATTTCTTACAGATTGCCCCGGTCGTCATCGGCGCATTTCGTAGCAGATCCAGAATCTTGCGCCGATCAGTTCCGGCCAATGCCTTGAAGACAAGGTCGTCGTCAAGTTCCTGCTGATTCGTTTGCTTGTCTTTGTCCATTTGACATATATGTTATGTTTTTATAACATCTTTTTCAAGTTTAAAAGGAGACCAGCCATGGCCCGCAACTACACTGTAAACACGCGAATTGCCAAACCGGTTGCCGTCGTTTTTGAAGCGATCGTGTCCAGCGACAAATTGAATAAGTATTTCACCAACGGGAGCAGCAGCAATCTGACCCGGGGAACAACGGTCCTGTGGCGCTGGGACGACTTTGGCGAATTGCCGGTTGTCGTCAGAAAGGTTGTTGAACAAGAGCGGATCGAACTCGTTATTGATTCAGCTGCCTGGAAGAAAACCACGAACGCGGCCTACGACGTATCGGTAATCTTCGAATTCGAAGCTCTGGAAGACGGCGGAACCATGTTGAGCATCAGCGAGGAAGGCTGGAAAACCGATGCAGATGGACTTAAAGGATCACATGAAAACTGCGGCGGCTGGACCCACATGGCGCTTTGCCTGAAAGCCTGGCTCGAGCACGACATCGACTTGCGCTAAGCGGGCAAGTTTGCTCAGGCCAGACAAAGTTCGGATTCAACCTGGCCAGCGGGTGAAAGGACAAATCGATACAGGTTCCATTGGATCAGGAAACTGCCGGTTTCGTCCGGATTGTCACAAACTTCAATTTCCTGCGCCTGCACGCGAAGTTGCAAATGCTCGCTCAGGATACCGGCAATACTCGGTTTTTCTGCTGCGTAGACTATGTTCATGCTGCTCTCCTTGTTCGGGCCGTATACCTTTGGGCCACTTTCAACTGCAGCATAATCCCCGCCAGCTTAACCGAGGCTTAATTTTATCTGAATGACGCCTGAATCTCCTATTGGCCATGATCTGCGGCCATGGACGCAGCAATTTGCCCGGCATTAAAACCCCGATTTTGCAGGAAACGCATTTGCCGGGCTTTTTCTTTGAATTCACCGGGCAGGCAGCCACCGAATTTCTTCAACCGAACCTGGATGGCGAGATCGGACCAGTCCACATCAAGATGATCAAGAATCTGCTCAACCAGATCGGCGACCAATCCTCGACCAGCCAGTTCCTGGCTGATTCGAAGTGGACCTTTGCCCTGACTGATTCTTGACTGGATGAAGTTCTTGACAAACCGCTGGTCGCTCTGCAGGCCCTGGTCGGCCAATCGAACCACCGCCTCTGCCGCAATGTCCTGCAGGAAGCCACGAGCCACAAGCTTGTTGATGAGTTCAACCCGCCCGTGCTCGCGGCGGGCCAGAAAGTCCATCGCCTTCTTGCGCGCCTCGCGTGGGCTGGCAAACCGATCATCGGCCTCGGCATCGAACAGATCCGAATTCAGTTCATTGACGGATTTGTTCACACCGCGGGATCAGGCTTCCTGAGCAACCGGCTCCGACTCATCCTCGGCCGTTTTTTTGGCCGCGTTCTTATCCGGCAACAGTATCGCGCGAATTTTTGCTTCGATTTCGGCCGCAATTTCCGGATTGGACCGCAGGTATTCGCGCACGTTTTCCTTGCCCTGCCCGATGCGATCATCTCCGTAGCTGTACCATGAGCCCGCCTTGTCGATGATTCCCTGGGCAACCCCATGGTCAATGAGTTCGCCCTCGCGCGAAATGCCATGGCCGTAGAGAATCTCGAATTCGGCTGTCTTGAACGGCGGCGCAACCTTGTTTTTCACCACTTTCACGCGCGTCTGATTGCCAATGATTTCATCGCCCTTCTTGATGGCACCAATGCGTCGAATATCGAGCCGGATCGAGGCGTAAAATTTCAGTGCATTGCCGCCCGTCGTCGTTTCCGGGTTGCCAAAGATGACGCCAATCTTCATGCGCATCTGGTTGATGAACACGACCATTGTGTTGGAACGCTTGATGTTGGCCGTAAGCTTGCGGAGTGCCTGCGACATGAGTCGTGCCTGCAATCCCATGTGTGAATCGCCCATCTCACCTTCGATTTCAGCCCTGGGTGTCAACGCGGCAACGGAATCGATCACGATGATGTCAATCGCACCCGAACGTACCAGCATGTCGGTGATTTCCAGTGCCTGCTCCCCGGTGTCCGGCTGTGAAACCAGCAACTCATCCGCATTGACGCCCAGTTTTTCCGCATAGGCAGGGTCGAGCGCATGCTCGGCATCAATGAATGCCGCAGTACCGCCGAGCTTTTGTGCCTCTGCAATGACCTGCAGTGTCAACGTCGTCTTGCCGGATGATTCCGGACCATATATCTCGACCACACGACCCCTGGGCAGGCCGCCGATGCCGAGCGCCACGTCAAGGCCGATCGAACCGCTCGATATGACCTCCATGTCCCTGGAGACCCCCTCCCCGAGACGCATGACGGAACCCTTGCCGAACTGTTTCTCTATTTGGCCAAGAGCTGCGGCCAGTGCTTTCTTTCGATTTTCATCCATTTCTTTGGTTGCCGTTTGGGTGTGATTTGAAGTCCTGATTATTTCACAAAAAGGCAGGCACCGGCAGTCACTTGTGAGCCGCGAAACGGGGCTTTGTATTAAGAATTGATCCGAACTTATTGTTTCAGTGGACAGTACTGAACGCCACCGGGCAATGAAACAGACTCAATTAGTTCGAATCCGGACCACTGAAGTTCGAGTGGTCGCGCCAAAATGATCGGCTCGAAGGTTCTTGCCTTGCGTACGGCAGTGATGTGGGGGCGATATGCCTCCATCTTCAGCTCCACATTAAACCCGGACAACAGCTCATTTAGGTCACCAACCAGCTCTTGCAGTGGTGGCGGTACCGACATGGCCTGCAGGCAGGCGATGCGTGGGCGCTGCCAGAACGTCAGGCGGTCAAAGCGCAAGCGGAAGGGTTCGGCTTTGATTGCGGCGGCGGCGGCCATCAGCTCGGCAACCCGATCTTCCGGAAATCGACCGATGAATATCAACGTAACATGCCAGTTACCTCGGTATACGGCGTTTCCTTCCACCAATCTGGCAATCGGGCTGATCGTATTGCGCAGAGTCTCCTGCTGGCGCTTATCGGGCCACAGCGCAAAAAACAGCTTTTTGTCAGCCATTGGTTCGGAGTCGACGGCGGAGTTCCTGTAACGCAATAACCACGGCCTGGGCCCGGATGCTCTCACGATCACCGGATAACTGGTGCAGCCTCGCGTCCGTACTGCGTTTTCCGTCGTGCCGCGCAGACCAGCCGAACCAGACGGTCCCCAGCGGCTTCTCGTCAGAACCGCCATCAGGCCCTGCGATGCCGCTGACGGCCACGGACAAATCCGCGCCACTCAGGTTGAGCACGCCTGCCGCCATTTCCCGGACCGTTGCCTCACTGACGGCGCCGCATGCTGCAAGCGTGGCCGGCTGCACGCCCAAAACGGATTCCTTCGCCCCATTGCTGTAGCTCACGATGCCGTAAGCGAAACATTGTGAACTGCCAGGAATATCGGTAATGGACTTCGCAATCCATCCGCCCGTACACGACTCGGCCGTTGCCACTGATTTTCCGGCGGCGGTCAATTCACCCACCAGCGCCTCTGCAAGCATTGCGATCGTGTCCGCTTCAGGCATCGAGAATCGACTCGTACATCGTTATGTGCTGCTCCACCATCCGGGTCCTCGAAAAATTATCGCGCATGTGCTGCCGAGCCATCCTGCCGTATTCGCGCCGCAAGTCACTGTCAGCGATCAAAGACCCGAGTGCGTCCGCCAATTGTTGCACATCACCCACCGGAACGAGCAAGCCGGTCTTCCGGTGAATGACGATCTCGCCCAGGCCACCTGCCCTGAAGCCGACAACCGGCACAGCGGCGGCGGCGGCTTTAAGAGCAATCACGCCCAGCCCCTCTCTTAAAGCAGGGTGTGCAAGGATATCAAAGCAGCCGAGATAATCGTCCAGATCGTGCCGAAAGCCGGCGAACTGAACCACCTTGGTCAAGCCAAGCTCCGCAGACAATGCGCGCAATTCGTTTTCAAGCGGACCCTGACCAAGCAGGACAAGCTTGAGCCGCGGGTAGCGTTGGGAAAGATCAGCGATAGCGCGCAGCAGGTAACCATGCCCTTTGCGTGCGATGAACTGGCCCGCCGATGCAATAACAAAATGCTCAGGGTCGATCCGAAACAAGCGGCGAAACGCCTCTTGATCCGGTTCAGCCGCAAAGTGATCCACATCAACCGAACTGCGAATGACAACCATCCTGTCACGAGCAAGGCCTGCATCATCGAGAACCTCGGCAATCGCCTCGGAAATCGCAACGACCTTGCGGAATGGCCTGTATCGCAAGCTGGATATGAAACCCGCTTCCGTATTGTCTACCCGTCTTGATAGCACCGCCGGAATAGCCGCCATCGCAGCCGCCTGGCCGCCGAGAAAATCACCCCCACGACGGCTGTGGCAATGCACGATATCCGGCTTTTGCTCCACCAGAAGCTGCCTCAGCCGCCATGCAAAGCGCAAATCGAGGTCGCCAGCACAAGCCAGGGTGATGACGGCGATACCTGACGCTCGCGCCGCTTCATCGAGCGCACTTCCCGGCGGACACACCAGGAGATTATCGACGCCACGGCCGGCAAGTCCGTGGCACAAATAAAGGACTTGCTGCGGCCCGCCATACAGATGCCGACCCGTCTCTACGTGCAGGATTTTCATGTTATGAGCGGCGCCTCGTTCTGACGGCATGGATTTGAGTTCGTGCAAAGGCTAGCATGCATGGTTCGCACAAACCGTCCATTCAGCAACCTGCAAATAATAATAAAACCATGAGCGTCGAGCTTACAGCCGTACATACGCCAATGATGCAGCAATACCTGCGCATCAAGAAAGAATATCCGGACATGCTGCTGTTCTACCGCATGGGCGATTTTTATGAGCTCTTTTTCGATGACGCCAAACGCGCCGCCGAATTGCTCGATATTACGTTGACGTCCCGTGGCAAATCCGCTGGCAAGGCGATTCCCATGGCCGGTGTTCCACACCACGCGGCGGAGAACTACCTGGCGAGGCTCGTCAAAAAAGGAGAGTCGATTGCCGTTTGTGAGCAAGTCGGCGATCCGGCCTTAAGCAAGGGTCCGGTGGAGCGCAAAGTCATGCGCGTGGTGACGCCGGGAACGCTGACGGATGAAGCTTTGTTGCCCGACGCACGCGACAATCTTGTCGCTGCGGTATTTAAGGACAGGTCAACCATTGGCATCGCATGGCTCGATCTCTCCGCCGGCCGATTTCGCATGACTGAAGTGTCGGGTCAGGATGCTCTCGCCGATGAGCTCGAACGGCTCCGTCCAGCCGAACTGATTGTGAGTGAAGATCAGTTGCCTGACGCCTCGCTGCGGGCCGAGGTGCGTGTCAGCAAACGGCCCCCGTGGCATTTCGATACCGAGAGCGCGACGCGCATGCTGTGTTCGCAGTTTCAAACCCGCGACCTTGCGGGTTTTGGCTGCGAAGAATTTCCACGGGCCCTCGCGGCGGCCGGGGCGCTGTTGCAATACGTCAGCGATACGCAAAAAACCGCATTGCCGCACTTGCAATCCATCACCGTGGAGCGCCGTGACGACGCCATCATTATGGATGGACCCACGCGGCGCAATCTCGAACTCGACGAAAGCCTGACCGGTCATCCCGAACACACACTGGCCGGCGCGATGGACACCTGCCAGAGCTCGATGGGCAGCCGCTTGTTACGGCGCTGGATTCAACGCCCGTTGCGCGACAAGAATATTCTCCTGGGTCGCTATCAGGCGATCGACACCGTCATCAATGATTGCTTAAGCGGCGATCTGCAGGCCACATTGCGCGGCATCGGTGATATCGAAAGAATTCTGGCGCGAGTGGCCTTGCGATCGGCGCGCCCAAGAGACCTGGCTCAACTCGGCGTGGTGCTCGCCCGGCTGCCCGACATTGGTGTGCTGCTTCGGCCGACTGATTCTCCTCTCCTGCAACAACTGCTGGTGCAAATATCCGCTCATCCTCGGCAGCGAGAATTGCTGCAGCGGGCAATCATTGACAATCCACCGATGCTGATCAGGGATGGTGGCGTCATCGCCGATGGCTACGATGAAACGCTGGACGACTTACGCGCCATTGCCACGAATGCCAATCAGTTCCTGCTGGACCTCGAAGCGGACGAAAAAGCGAACACGGGCATTGCAACGCTGAAGCTCGGCTATAACCGTGTGCACGGGTATTACATCGAGATCAGCAAGGCGCAAGCCCACAAGGCACCGGACCACTATGTTCGACGGCAAACCTTAAAGAGTGCCGAACGCTACATTACCCCGGAGCTGAAAGCATTCGAGGACAAGGTGCTGAGCGCGCGGGAACGTTCGCTCAGCCGCGAGAAACTGCTCTATGATCGCCTGCTCGACAAACTGATCGACGCCCTCGCAGACTTGCAGCAGACAGCGGCCGGACTCGCGGAGCTCGATGTACTCGTGTGTTTCGCTGAACGCGCCGTCAGTCTCAATCTGTGCCGTCCACAGATCAGCGACGAACCCTGTATCGAGATCACCGCAGGCAGGCATCTTGTGGTCGAGAAGGTTATCGACACACCGTTCATCCGCAATGACCTGTCGCTCAACGCCGGGCAGCGATTGCTCGTCATCACCGGTCCGAACATGGGCGGCAAATCCACCTACATGCGCCAGGCCGCCCTGATCACCGTGCTCGCGCACATTGGCAGCTATGTACCGGCTGACCGCCTGCGAATCGGCCCCATTGATCGCATATTTACGCGCATTGGCGCCTCCGACGATCTTGCCGGCGGCCGCTCTACCTTCATGGTCGAGATGACCGAAACAGCCACTATCCTGAACAACGCGACTGAACACAGCCTCGTACTAATGGATGAAATCGGTCGTGGTACGAGCACCTTTGACGGGCTTTCGCTGGCCTGGGCCGCCGCACATCATATGGGTGAGAAACTGCGCTCGTTTACGCTCTTTGCTACTCACTACTTTGAGTTGACTGCACTCGCCGACGAGCTCGACGGCTGCGCGAACGTGCATCTGGATGCGACGGAGCATGCCGGGCAACTGGTGTTCCTGCACGCTGTCAAGCCGGGTCCTGCCAATCAGAGCTACGGTTTGCAGGTTGCAGCACTTGCGGGTGTGCCGCCAAAGGTCATCCGGCGCGCACAGCAGTTTTTAGCGGTGCTCGAATCGCAGCAGACTGCGGACCAGCCGTCCATGCAGACCCAATTGCCACTGACCGTGATCGAGCCCGCCGTGCAGGACGATCCGCTGCGAGACATGTTGCTCGAGATTGAGCCCGATGCGATGTCTCCGCGTGAAGCGCTGGATGCACTGTATCGATTGAAGGAAGTGGACAAAACTTAGGATGGCCGAAGGGTTTGTCACAATGAAGAAAACAGGGACTAAAGGTCAGTCCGCGTCAGGAATTTTCTTTTTTCGTTATTTTAGGCGGACTGGGTCGCGCCTCAGGTGACGCTCCTACAATTCTTCTATTGACCCCGTTGTGGGAGCATGACCTTACGCGCGATCAGGCTCAAGAGGTTCGCACCTAGCAGACGCTCCTACAATTGTTCTATCGGCACTGCTGTAGGAGCGTCACCTGAGGCGCGACCCAATGCTGCCGCTCATGCTTCGCGGAGAAATTCACCGCGTTTGAGAAAGGCAGCAGTCTGTTCCGCTGCCTCTTTCGAGAAGACCAGGCCCGTGTGATTCGACGGCACGCAGATATGATCCCGCAAGCCGGGAAGACGCGTTTCCGCGACAGCGACTGTGCCGTCGTTTTCGCCATCAAAGGTTGTAAAGAACTTGCCCAAGCCGACCGACACCGTGCCGGCGATGCCGCCGATTTCGCGTTTTGCAACGACATCGCCAGCCCAGGTCGAAGCGGCTTCTTTGATGACCCCCGCAGCGAGCGAATGGCCCAGAATCCTGCGCCCCCAATTGCGCTCACTGAGATGCCGCGCGGCCCGTGACCCGTGCAGCGGCGACCCCAGGCAAACCACCCTGCCCGGCGGCATATCAGCCACAGTAGCCAGCGCTCTGAGCGCCACCACGCCGCCCAGGCTGTGCCCAACCAGATGCACCGTGGAAATCCCGCAGCCAAGCACACAGTCAGCCAGCTTGCGGGCGTTGTCATCGAGTGTGCTGCGCACGGACGGATAGCTGAAGAGTCGGCCATCGAATCCGTGTTCCCGCTGCAGATGACGCTTTAGCAACCACATCTCAGCAGCGGGCATCCAGATGCCATGCACAAATACGACGGTTTCCCGAGTCATAACTCATCCCGCAGTTGCTGCAATGCTTCTTTGTTCGTCCAGGACCAGACTGTGTCGATCGCAGTCGCCATGTCCACCCATTGGGAAGCCGATTGCCAAAACGAAAATGGCGCCCTGCGTTTCAGCAGCAACACCTCTGCCTGATCGGTGTAGACGACAACAAGAACGGACTCTGGCCCGCGGAAAAAGGCCACGGCAGCGTCATACCTTGCGCGGGGTACGCAAGCGAATGCCGGCTTCCTTCAGCTGTTCTGCGGAAACCTCTCCAGGAGCATTGGTTAACGGACAATTCGCCGATTGCGTCTTGGGGAAAGCGATCACATCGCGAATACTGTCGGCACCGGCCATCAGCATGACCATCCGGTCCAGCCCGAATGCGATACCGCCGTGCGGCGGACATCCGAATTCAAGCGCTCGCAACAGGAAGCCAAACTTCTCCTCGGTTTCTTCATCGCTGATTTCGAGCAATTCGAAAACCGCCGCCTGCATCGCTTTCTTGTGAATTCGTATCGAACCACCGCCGATTTCGGAGCCGTTCAACACCATGTCATAGGCACGTGACAGCACCGTTCCCGGCGCTGCCTTGAGTACTTCCGGGTCGTCAGTGGCCGGCGCGGTAAACGGATGATGCAAGGAGGTCCAGCGTTTCGATTGCTTGTCGCGCTCAAACATCGGGAAGTCCACCACCCAAAGCGGCTGCCAGCCCTCGGCAATCATGTCGCGATCTTCGCCTACCTTCACGCGCAGCGCACCGAGGGCATCATTAACGACTTGCGCCTTGTCTGCAGCAAAGAAAATCAAATCGCCGTCTTTCGCCTCTGTCCGCTGCAGGATTCCACTAAGGACATCGTCTGGCAGGAATTTGAGGATCGGTGACTGCAATCCATCACGGCCTGCCGCGGCATCATTCACCTTGATGTAGGCAAGGCCCCTGGCTCCGTAGCGGCCCACATAGGCCGTGTAATCGTCAATCTCCTTGCGACTGATCTTGTTGCCGCCGGGAACGCACAAGGCTGCGACGCGACCGTCAGCATCATTGGCCGGTCCTGCGAAAACCTTGAATTCAACCGCTTCCATGAGATCGCCGACTTCGACCAGCTGCAGCGGAATTCTGAGGTCCGGCTTGTCCGAACCGTAGCGCTGCATTGCCTCGGCGTGGCTCATTCTCGGAAACGGGTTTGGCAGTTCCACCTTCATGACGGTACTGAAAAGAAAGCGCACCAGCTCTTCCATCGTGCCCATCACGTCATCCTCGTCGACGAAACTCATTTCGATATCGAGTTGCGTGAACTCAGGCTGTCGATCTGCGCGCAAATCCTCGTCGCGGAAGCAGCGCACAATCTGATAATAGCGATCAAGCCCGGCCATCATCAGGAGCTGTTTGAAAATCTGTGGTGATTGCGGCAATGCAAAAAATTTGCCGGGATGCGTGCGACTCGGCACGATGTAATCTCTGGCACCCTCGGGTGTTGCCCGCGTCAGCATTGGCGTCTCAACATCGATGAAACCATTGCGGTCCAGGTAGCTGCGCAGGGTCTGTGTGACACGATGCCGCAAGCGCAGATTGTCGAGCATCTCCTTGCGCCGCAGATCAAGGTAACGGTACTTGAGTCTTAATTCCTCGTTCGCGTTTTCATCGTGGTGAAACGGCAGGGTCGCCGAGTCATTCAGCGTCGTGAGCGAAAGCGCCAGCAGTTCGACCTCGCCGGTCGCCATGTTCGGATTCACCGTGCCCTCGGGCCGGCGCCTGACTCTGCCTTTTACCGCGAGTACAAATTCACCGCGAACGCGCTCTGCCTCAGCGAACATGCCGGCCTTGTCGGGATCGAAGACCACCTGAAGCAGGCCCTCTCGATCACGCAAATCAACGAATATCACGCCGCCGTGGTCACGGCGGCGGTGCACCCAACCCGTGACCGTGATGTCCTGGCCGACGAGTGATGCGTCAACTTGTCCGCAATAGTGACTGCGCATGGTGAAATCCTAGAAAAATTGAGAACGGGGGGTCAAAAAAGAGGCGAAATTTTACGGGCTCGCTGTTGAGTCTGCAACACCTCTGTCGGTGACAAGGCCATTGAAAATCATGTATCCGACCCTTTTTCCGCTCCCTCTTCGTCCGGCATCGCCAACGGTAGCTCACCAATTTGCTCTTTGCGCCAGCTGGGAACCACCACGCCGAGAGAAATGATCATCTTGAGCGCCTCATCAACCTCCATATCCAGTTCGATGACGTCCTTCCGCGGCAACATGATGATAAAGCCAGAGGTCGGGTTCGGTGTCGTTGGCACGAACGTACAGACAAGATCCTCGCCACTTCTCGACTGAATTTCGCCCAAATCGGTCGCCGTTTGAAAAGCAAGGCCATACAGCCCTTTACGCGGATATTCGATCAGAAGGACTTTCTTGAACGACTGATCGGAATCGGAAAAGACAATTTCCGCAAAATTCTTCGAGGCCGAATAAATGGACCGAACAATGGGAATTCGTTCGAGCATCCGCTCCCAGAACGCCACCAGGCTGCGACCGACAAAATTCGCTGCAAGAACACCGGTCACCAGCAAAATAAGCAGGGTGAGCACGATCCCAAGGCCCGGAATGGCGAAACCCAGCCACGCCTCCGGGCGATACTGCTCCGGCACCAATACAAGTGTGCGGTCCATGATGCTAATCAGTATGCGCAGCAGAAGCAGGGTGATCCCGACCGGCAGCCATACCAGAATCCCGGCGACGAGGTAACGACGCAGGTTCTTCATAATTGATTTACCGTTGCTGAGAAATTCAGAGTGTTCATTTTTCTGCTGTCTTTTTGTCGGCTGACTTCACTGTTGTGCTGGCGGAGTCAACACTCTTCTTTTCCTTGGAAACTGTCTCTTTCGCCGGTTTCTCCGCCGAGTCTGAAGTGGCATCACTCTTGGAGAGGTTTCTTTGATTGTCTTTCTTGAAATCCGTCTCGTACCAGCCCTTGCCCTTCAGGCGGAAACGCGGCGCCGAGAGCATGCGCTTCAAGGCGGACTGGCCACACTGCGGACAGTCCACCAAGGCGTCATCGCTTATTTTCTGCAAGGCGTCCAGCGTGTGGCCGCAACTCTTGCAGGCGTATCCATAAATCGGCATGCATCAATCTCCGCAGAGCAATCACCAGCGCCGCAGATCCGGCGGTGGTGTGGTCAATTATAAATCCATCAGGCGGCGTTCTGAAATTCGAGTCGGTCCTCGCCGACCGCAACCTCAATGGTGTCACCGGCTTTGAACTTGCCCCGGAGAATCTCCTGTGCCAATGGGTTTTCGATCTGTTGCTGAATTGCGCGCTTCAATGGCCTCGCCCCATAAACAGGATCGAAGCCGGCATCCGCCAGTCTGTCACGTACAGCCTCGGACAGGATGATCGTCATGTCACGCTCTGCAAGGCGATCATGCAGGTATTCAAGTTGAATATCGACAATTTTTCGAATTTCACTTCGACCCAGGGGATGGAAGACCACGATATCATCCACCCGGTTGATAAATTCGGGCCGGAAGTGTTGTGCAACAATCTCCATCACCGACTCTTTCATGGCCTCGTAGTTATTCTCGCCAGCCATTTTCTGAATCATCTGGGAACCCAGATTGGAGGTCATCACGATAACCGTATTGCGGAAATCCACGGTGCGCCCCTGCCCGTCCGTCAGGCGGCCATCGTCCAGCACTTGCAACAACACATTGAACACATCCGGATGCGCCTTCTCCACTTCATCCAGCAAAATAACGGAGTACGGACGTCGGCGCACGGCTTCGGTCAGATACCCGCCTTCCTCATAACCGACGTATCCCGGTGGCGCGCCGATGAGGCGCGCAACCGAGTGTTTTTCCATGAACTCCGACATGTCCAGCCTGACCATGGCGTCGTCTGTATCGAAAAGGAAATTGGCCAGCGCCTTGGTGAGTTCTGTTTTGCCAACACCGGTGGGGCCGAGAAACAGAAACGAACCAATCGGGCGTTTGGGATCGGACAAACCGGCACGCGAGCGACGAATCGCGTCCGCGACCACGGTCACCGCCTCATTCTGACCGACGACGCGCTTATGCACTGTCTCCTCCATTTGCAGCAGCTTGTCCTTTTCGCCCTCAAGCATTTTGGAGACGGGGATACCCGTCCACTTCGAGACGATTTCAGCCACTTCTTCTTCAGTGACCTTATTGCGCAGCAAAGTGGCCTCTGTTTTCTCCGCCTTGAGTGCATCCTCGAGCTGTCTCTCGAATTCCGGGATGCGCCCGTATTGCAGCTCGGACATGCGGGCCAGATCATTGGCGCGATGCGCGGTTTCGAGTTCGAGGCGCGCCCGTTCCAGTTCTTCTTTCAGGTGCGTCGTGCCCGCCATTGCCGCTTTCTCGGCATTCCATATCTCTTCAAGATCCGCGAACTGCCTCTCCAGCTCTGCCAATTCCGCTTGAAGATCGCTGAGACGCTTCTTTGACGCGTCGTCCGATTCTTTCTTGAGCGCTTCCTGCTCGATTTTCAATTGAATGATGCGGCGTTCGAGCTTGTCCATTTCTTCAGGCTTGGAATCGATCTCGATACGAATTTTCGATCCTGCCTCGTCAATCAGATCGATGGCCTTGTCAGGCAGCTGGCGATCGCTGATATAACGATGCGACAAGGTCGCCGCCGCAACAATCGCGGGGTCGGTAATTTCGACGCCGTGATGTACCTCGTAGCGCTCCTTCAGGCCGCGCAGGATTGCGATGGTGTCTTCCACCGTCGGCTCCTCAATGAGGACCTTCTGGAAGCGCCGCTCAAGGGCCGCGTCTTTCTCAATATACTTGCGATACTCGTCCAGAGTGGTAGCACCGACGCAATGCAGTTCCCCGCGGGCCAGGGCCGGCTTCAACATATTGCCCGCATCCATCGAGCCTTCCGCCTTACCTGCGCCAACCATCGTATGCAATTCATCAATAAACAGGATGATCTGGCCTTCCTGCCTGGCAATATCATGCAAAACGGCTTTCAGCCGCTCCTCGAATTCACCGCGGTATTTGGCGCCTGCGATCAGTGCGCCCATATCCAGTGACAGGATACGTTTACCGCGCAGCCCTTCGGGAATTTCATTATTGACAATGCGCTGCGCGAGCCCCTCAACGATTGCGGTCTTGCCAACGCCCGGCTCGCCAATGAGCACGGGATTGTTTTTCGTCCGCCTTTGCAAGATCTGAATCGTGCGCCGGATTTCATCGTCACGACCAATGATCGGATCGAGCTTGCCCTGCTCAGCTCGCTCCGTCAGGTCGACGGTGTATTTTTGGAGGGCCTGGCGCGTCTCTTCTGCGTTCGGATCATCAACCCGTTGTCCGCCGCGCATATCCTCAATCGATTTCTCAACCGCGCCGCGAATCGCACCAGCCTGTTCGAGAATTCCCGCCAACGGTGATTTGCTGTCGAGCGCGGCAAGTACAAACATTTCGCTGGCGATGTAGCGGTCTTTTCTTTCCTGCGACAGCTTGTCAGTAACATTCATCAGCTTGTTAAGGTCATTACCGATGTGCACCTCGCCGCCCGTACCCTCAACGTGCGCCAAGCGGTCAATCGCCTCGCCCAGCTTCGAGCGCAGCAAATTAACATTGGCGCCTGCTCGGGTGAGGAGTCCGCGCGCTGATCCACCCTGCTGATCGAGGAGTGCGATCATGAGGTGCACCGGCTCTATGAACTGGTGATCCCGGCCCACGGCCAGTGATTGCGCATCAGCGAACGCCATTTGAAACTTGCTGGTTAATTTATCCATGCGCATTGTCGTTAACCCGTATTGGATGCGGAAACTGGGGGATACATTGCGTCGAATGGGCTTAATTCAAGCCGAACCTCAGTGGCTCGGGGTTGGCCCGGGCGGTGTCCACGGTGGGCATCCGCTCACTCGGAGGGCCTTGACTCGATCGCCGGATGCCCACCGTGGACACCGCCCTGACATTTCGACGGGTGTTTGGTTTATCCTGGGCCAAGGATACGCGGAGCCGAGCTGAACGTCGTACGCATTTGTACTCACTTGATGGGATTCGCCGTGCTACTCGCGCCGGAAAATCAGGCTGGCCATGCGGCCGCACTGGCCGTCCCGGCGGTAGGAAAAATATTCGTCGCTCTGGGCGAAGGTGCAGCAGTCGCCACCGAAGATCCTGGTGACGCCGCAATGTTTCAGTCGGAGCCTGGCCAGGCTATACAGGTCGGCCTGCCAGCGACCTGCTACGTTCGCTGCAAAAGCTGCGGCGGCACCGGCATCCTGGGCGACAAATTGCTCGCGAACCTCGTCGCCCACTTCAAATGCCGACTGCGATATCGCCGGACCCAGCCAGGCGATGAGTTCATGCGGGGAGCATTCGAAGGCCTCTACGGTCGCTTCCAGAATTCCCGCGCTCAGTCCTCTCCAGCCCGCGTGTGCTGCCGCAACCGCCTGACCATCGGCACTGGCAAACAGGACCGGCAGGCAATCTGCTGTCAGGACCGCACACACCGTACCCGGACTTGTGGCGATACAGGCATCCGCTGCGGGTTCCGCTGCGGTGCACGGCGCCGTCACGACGACGCTGCCGTGAACCTGTTGCAGCCAGTTTGGCTCATTCGGCAAATCGACCAGGTTGCGCAGCTGGCGGCGATTGTCTGCAACCGATTGTGGATCGTCCCCAACGTGTGCACCGATATTGAATCCCGCATAAACACCCGTGCTGGCACCTCCCGGTCTTTGTGTGGTGCCCGCGATGATGTTGTCGGCTACTGGCCAGTCGGCGGCGAGAAACGCCGGCTTGCTCATGGCTGGCGTTTTCCACCGGTGTCCGCGAGTGCTGCCAGCAGCCGCTTGAAATCGGCTGCCGGCTCGGCAACGACGTGCAGCGTCTTGCCGGTTTCGGGCTGAACAAATTCGAGGCTGGTGGCACAAAGTGCCTGGCGACGAAAAGAGCGCAGCGTGTCGCGGAGTTCATCGCTTGCACCGGCCGGAATGGCCAAACGCCCGCCGTATACCGAATCCCCGACCAGCGCATGGCGGCGCCAGGCGAAATGAACCCGTATCTGGTGCGTGCGTCCGGTTTCAAGCCTGACGCTGACATGCGTATGCGCGGCAAAGCGCGTGATCAGTCGGTAATGCGTTACGGCGGGCCTGCCGCCCTCCTGCACCGCCATTCGCAAACGATCGACGGGATGGCGACGTATCGGTGCATCGATCTTGCCTCCCCCGGTCAGCGTCCCGGTGCAGATTGCCTCGTAATGTCTGGCAACGTCGCGGTCTGCGAGCTGTCTCACCAGTGCCGTGTGTGCACTCAGGGTTCTGGCAACCATCAACAGGCCGCTGGTCTCCTTGTCCAGCCTGTGCACAATCCCGGCACGGGGCAACTCGGCAAGCTCCGGATAGTGGTACAGAAGACCGTTCATGAGCGTGCCGTGAATATTTCCCGCGCCGGGGTGCACGACCAGTCCCGCAGGCTTGTTGACCACCAGCAGCGTGCTATCTTCGTAGGCGATATCCAGGTCGATCGGCTCCGGCTGACTGGTCACGCTCAGCTCCGCTGTCGGCCGCAAAATGACCGTTTCGCCGCCCGCAACTGCATCTTTCGGCCGCATTGTTGCTCCATCAACGCTGACAGAACCCGCCAGAATCCAGGTCTTCAGACGGCTGCGGGAATATTGCGGAAACATCTTTGCCAATGCCTGGTCCAAACGACGACCGGCCAGTTCGGCGGGAATCATTTGTTCAAGCGTATCTTCCATCATTCGTTTACGCCCCTCAGGTAAACGCGGAGTTTACGGTATACTGGAGGACTTGGCCGGGCAGACTTCGACTCTGGCACGCACAAATGAAACCAACCCTGCAGTAGAGATATGTTGACGACAGCCACTCCACAACCGCAACGTAACAGACACTTGAGCATGCGTACTTTTGTCACGCTCGTCATTGCCTGTGTGGCACTTTCTGGTTGTGCCAACAACGAGGAATCGTTCGAAGACGAATTCCTGAGCAGCATTACCGACGCCTACGAAACCGCACAAAAAGCGTTGCGTGGGGGAAATTACCGCAGAGCCATTCGAATTTTCGAGGCCCTCCAGGCCCGATTTCCGTTCAGCGATCTCTCCAAGCAGATTCAACTGCAGCTCATGTACGCCTACTACAAGAGCGGTTCCCAGGAACAGGCGATTGATGCCTCGGAAACATTCACCCGCGAGAATCCAACTCATGATCGCATTGACTACGCGCTGTACATCAAGGCACTCGCCTATTTCGAGCGAGATCCGGGCCTGCTGGAGAAATGGTTTCGCAAGGACCTGAGGAATCGCCCACCCCAGGATGCCGAACTGGCTTTTTCCCTGCTGAAACGACTCGTCGAACGCTATCCAGCGAGCGAGTACTCCGCCGATGCCGAACAACGCATGGTCTATCTAAGAAACAGGCTCGCAGCCTATCAAAACAGCGTGGCCGACTACTATCTGCGTCGCGGTGCCTATGTCGCCGCTGTCAATCGGGCCAAATACGCACTGGAGGAATTCAACGGCGCTGACAGCGGTAAGGAATCGCTGGACATCTTGATTGAAGCCTACGACAAGCTGGGCATGACCGAGATTGCGGCGGATGCTCGCCGGGTTCGAGAAAATACGTTTCCGAACGGCAGCTAGTACTCCGTCAATGTGATATTGACGGATGCCAGAATCGATCCGGGGTCGCGCCTCAGGAGACGCTCCTACAAATTTTTTATTGGCACTGAATTAGGAGCGTCTCCCGAGGCGCGACCAACAGGGTCAGGCAGCACATTTCAACTCGAATTTATTACGTTGACGAGTTCGCTGCGTTCGGCGCCGCTTACTCAGGAAAGGTATATTTTGACGTAATCGGATAGCGCCAGTCTCGTCCGAATGCCCTCGTACTGATCCGAATACCCGGCGGCGCCTGGCGTCGTTTGTATTCATTGCGTTTGACCAGTTCCAGGATGCGAATAACGATTTCCCTGTCGAAGCCCCGCGCAACGATCTCGGCAACCGACAAATCCTCCTCGATAAATGCCTCAAGTATGGGATCCAGAATATCGTAGGGCGGCAGCGAGTCGCTGTCTTTCTGATCGGCACGCAATTCCGCCGAGGGCTCGCGTGTTACGACCCGCTCCGGGATAACCTGGCCAAGCGTGTTGCGATAATTGGCCAGTCGGTAGACCATCGTTTTAGCGCAGTCTTTCAGCGGTGCGAAACCGCCCGCCATGTCACCATAGAGTGTCGCGTAGCCCACCGCCATTTCACTCTTGTTTCCCGTTGTCAGCAACATCCAGCCGGTCTTGTTGGAAATTGCCATCAGCAAGACGCCGCGGCAACGAGCCTGGATATTTTCTTCGGTCACATCATCGTCAAGTCCCGCAAAGACGCCCGTAAGCTGCCCTACGATCGCATCGTAAATGGGCGCAATGGGTAAGACGTCATAACGTATGCCCATCAAGCCGGACTGCGCGGCAGCATCCTCCTGACTCATCGTACTCGTATAGCGAAACGGCATCATGACTGCGCGTACCCGTTGCGCGCCGAGCGCATCACAGGCGATGGTGAGCGTCAACGCTGAATCCACGCCACCGGATAAGCCCAAAATCACCCCGGGAAAACCGTTTTTGACGACGTAGTCTCGCGTGCCGCAAACGAGCGCATTGTAGACACTTTCCTCAACATCGGAGATCGGTGCTACTGAACTTTTTGCGGGGACGACTCCTGATGGCGCGGCCGTCAATTCGACCCGATGCAATCCCTCTTCAAACGGGCGCGCACGGAAGCAAATGTCACCGTCGGCATCCATCACGAACGAACCACCGTCGAACACCAGCTCATCCTGACCACCCACCATGTTCAGATAAATCGCCGCAATACCGGTTTCCGTGACGCGGGCGCGCACCACTTCCTCGCGCCTCGTCTGACTCCTCAATTCGTAAGGCGATCCATTGATCGCAATCAGCACTTCAGCGCCCGCCGCTCTCGCCGCTGCCGCCGGTCCACTGCGCCACATGTCCTCGCAAATACTCAGTCCGATGCGAATGCCGTTAAGTGAAAAAACGGCGGCGTCCTTGCCGGCTTGAAAGTAACGTACTTCATCGAAGACGCTGTAATTCGGCAACAGGTGCTTGCGGTATCGGGCCAGTTCCTTGCCATCCGAATAGACGGCACAGGCGTTGTAGATATCGTCACCCACATATTCCGGAAACCCGAAGAGGACTGCAATACCGCGTACCCTGGTTCGAATGATCTCCAGTGCTTCGTTGACGCGGCGGCGCAAACCGGAGTGTGACAATAAATCCTCCGGTGGGTAGCCGCAGAGACTCAGTTCCGGGAAGACGACCAGATCAGCACCTAACTCATCCCGGGCACGCTCGGAATATTCGATTATTCGCGCTGTATTGCCGGGCACGTCACCGACGACGAGGTCAAGCTGCGCAAGCGCGACGATTACTGTGTCATTCATTGCATTCGCAATTTAAGCCGCCAAATCCTGGGCTAAGTCAGCAACTCCAGCATCTTGCTGCCCAATTCGGCCGGTGATCGAACGGTCGCTGCACCTGCTGCATCCAGCGCCCTGAACTTGTCCTCTGCGGTGCCCTTGCCCCCCGCGATGATCGCGCCTGCATGGCCCATGCGCTTTCCCGGTGGCGCCGTCACACCGGCAATATACGCAACCACCGGTTTGCTGACGTTGGATTGGATAAACTCGGCAGCGGCCTCTTCGTCCGTGCCACCAATTTCGCCGACCATGACGATGCCATCCGTATCGGGATCGGCTTCAAACAGTTCGAGACAATCAATGAAATCCATACCGCGTACCGGATCTCCGCCAATACCGACACACGTGGTCTGTCCGAGCCCGTTCAGGGTCGTCTGGTAAACCGCCTCGTAAGTCAGCGTTCCGGAACGCGAAATGACACCGATCCGGCCTTTTTGGTGAATAAAGGCAGGCATGATGCCGATTTTACATGCGCCCGGCGTGATAATGCCCGGACAGTTCGGCCCAATGAGGCGGCAAGCATAATCTTTCAGGGCCGTCTTGACCTTGACCATATCGAGCACCGGAATACCTTCGGTGATGCATACAATCACATCAACCCCGGAGTCGGCCGCTTCGAGTATGGCGTCCGCCGCGAAAGGTGCCGGCACGTAAATCATGCTCACGTCAGCGCCGGTCGCATCGACCGCTTCACGCATCGTGTTGTATACCGGAATACTCAAGTGCTCTTCGCCACCGCGCCCGGGCGTCACGCCGGCAACAACGTTAGTGCCATAGGCCACGCACTGTTCCGTATGGAACGAACCCTGGTTGCCGGTAAGGCCCTGACAAATAATCCTGCTGTTTTCGTTCACCAGAATACTCATGACTTCACCGCCGCGGAGACTGCCTTCCTGGCCGCATCCGTCAGATCATCGGCCGCGATAATGTCGAGTCCGCTATGCGCCAGAAGCTCCCGGCCCTTGTCCACGTTGGTGCCCTCAAGCCTGACGATGACCGGAACGGACACACCCATTTCCTTGACCGCGCTGATAATGCCCGCCGCAATCAGGTCGCAGCGTACGATGCCACCAAAAATGTTCACCAGAATGGCGTTGACCCTGGGATTGGAAAGAATCAGCTTGAAAGCCTCTGCCACGCGCTCGCTGGTTGCACCACCGCCAACGTCCAGGAAATTGGCGGGATCGCCACCGTGCAATTTTATCAGGTCCATCGTCGCCATCGCCAGACCCGCACCGTTCACCATGCAGGCGATATTGCCGTCCAGCGACACGTAGCTCAGATCATGCTCCGCCGCCTCACGCTCCTTTTCATCTTCCTGCGTCGGGTCGCGAAGTTCGGCCAGCTTTTTCTGCCGAAACAGCGCGTTGTCCTCGATACTGATCTTGCCGTCCAATGCCAGCACATCACCCGCTTTGGTGACGATCAGCGGGTTGATTTCGATCAAATCCGCATCGCATTCAATATAGAGTTTGTACAGACGGCTGACGAGATCTTCGAACTGACGACTCTGCTGCTTGTTGAGACCCAGGCCGAACGCCAGTTGGCGGGCCTGGTAGCCCATCAGACCGGTACTCGGTGAAATTGCCACCGTGAAAATTTTCTCCGGGGTCTCCTTTGCAACTTGCTCGATATCCATGCCGCCCGCCGCCGATGCAATAAACGAGATCTTGCTGACTTCGCGGTCAACGAGCATGCTGAGATAGAGTTCCCGCTCAATTTCCGAGCCCGCCTCCACGTACACCACGTTGACGGGCAAGCCTGCAGGTCCCGACTGGTGCGTAACCAGCATCGTGCCAAGCATGTCCTCGGCGAACTGACGGACTTCATGCGTACTTCGCGCGAGCTTCACTCCACCGGCCTTGCCACGCCCGCCGGCATGCACCTGTGCCTTGACGACCCACAAGTCGCCGCCAATGTCTTCCGCTGCCGTGACCGCTGCGTCCGCGGAGCTGGCGGCGTGACCCGCGGGCACCGGTATGCCGTAATCAGCAAACAATCGCTTGGATTGATATTCGTGAAGATTCATGGATTTCGATTCTTTAGTTAAGGTGTTTGCGAAAAAAAGTGCCACTCAGGCGCTTGTCCTGGCCTGTTGAGGCAAAAAGCTGGCGTATTTTGTAGGAAAGTGCGCGATGACGCAAAGGCTGGCCGATTCGACAGACTCGCGCATGGATATTCGACTACAATCTGCAGCCAATGAAGCGCTGGCCTGACAGCGCACGTACGGCCTGGGAATTCATGACGGACACGGCAGCAATCGATATTTCAACGCTAAACGAGGAGTCCTTAGCGCGCCCTGTCGACGAATCCGAGTTGGCCTGGCGGGTTCTCGGCACTCTGAATATCTTTCGTTTGCTGGTAGCAGCCGGCCTCTTCGCACTGTTTTTCGCCCGCAGCGATCCGCATTTCTTCGGCAACCGCTACCCGGACATATTTGCGACCACAGCGGCGGCCTATGTGGCGCTCGCGGTTGTATTTGGCTTCGCCATTCGTCGGCGCTGGCTGGCAGCGGAAACGCAGATAATCGCGCAAGTCATTGTTGATATCGGCGCAATCGTGACGCTGATGCATGCAAGCGGCGGCATCGGCAGCGGCTTGGGCGGCTTGCTGATCGTTTTTGTCGGCGCCAGCAGCCTGGTCGTTTCACTGCAGTTTCCTGCTTTTCTTGCCGCCGTAGCGGCACTGGTCATTCTTGGCGAACAGTTCTTTTCACAACTCGGCGGCGCCAGTGACAGCGGCAATTATTCGGCTGCGGGCATCCTGGGGGCCATCATTTTTGCGATCACGTTTGCCGCAAAACCACTTGTCCGGCGCATCGAAGAAAGCGAAGCGCTGGCGCGGCAGCGCGGCGTTGATCTCGCCAACCTGTCGGAGCTCAACGAATACATTGTCCAGCACCTGAGAGAAAGCATCGTTGTCGTGGATGCGAAAAATCAAATTCGCCTGATCAACGCGTCCGCCGCCCAATTGCTGGCCGCACCGGATCCCTGCCACGGAATCGCGATCCAGCAAATTTCTCCCGATCTGGCCAACTTCCTGGGCGAATGGCGGCAAGACCTGAAACTGTCATCGCACCACGATGTGATGATGAATGCAGCGGATGGGGGCTCCCGCGTCACCACCCACCTGGCGCCACTGGGCAAAGGCAGCCAACGGCAGGGCCCGGTCCTCATTTTCCTCGAAGATACGAGCCTCATGAATGAACGCGTCCAGCAATCGAAACTCGCGTCTCTCGGTCGCCTGAGCGCGAGCATTGCCCACGAGATTCGCAACCCGGTTGGCGCAATGAGCCATGCGGGACAGTTACTGGCCGAATCTCCAGCACTGACTCAGGACGATCTTCGCCTGACAGAAATCATACGCACGCACGCTGAACGGGTCAGTCATATCATTGATAATGTGCTGCAGTTGTCGCGACGGGAATCCAGCCGCGCCGAAGTGCTGCAACTCGCACACTGGCTCAAGGATTTTGCGGCGGAGTTCACCAGGACCCTGGAGCTGCAGGAGGGAGAGCTTTCCGTTGACGACATAGCGGAGGATCTGGCCATTGGCATGGATTCCAGCCATTTGCGTCAGATCCTCTGGAACCTGTGCGATAACGCCGTCAAATACGCCAGTGAAACCGGCGGCATATTTGTGCAAATCAAGGCCGGTCGAACAACCCAGAATAATCGACCTTATTTGGAAGTTCTTGATCAGGGTCACGGCGTGGACCCCCAGGCTGTCGATAAGATATTCGAGCCGTTTTACACCAACAAGAGTGGCGGCACGGGATTGGGCCTGTATATATCGCGGGAATTATGCGAATTGAACCGGGCCACAATTGTTTACAAGGCAAGGGATGGAGGCGGCAGTATTTTCAGAATCATATTTTCAGACCCCGGTCGCTGGGAGGCACTGGGAAGCGGATGAGCAATCCACTCGCACTGGTCATTGATGACGAGCCTGATATTTGTGAGCTGCTGACACTCACACTAGGCCGCATGAACGTGGATACGGCCGTCAGCCGGGATATCGCGTCGGCCAAGAGCCAGCTGTCCGACAAGAAGTTCGATTTGTGCCTGACGGACATGCGGCTTCCCGACGGTGACGGGCTTGAGCTCGTTGCCTGGATGCAGCGCAATGCGCCGGGCGTTCCGGTCGCAGTGATTACGGCTCACGGCAATATCGAGACCGCCGTGCAAGCGCTCAAACTGGGCGCGTTTGATTTCATATCCAAGCCTCTGGACCTGCAAAACCTGCGCAATGTCATTGAAAGCGCCCTGAAGTTGCGGGAACGGCCCACTGACAGCGGTTCGAGCCTGTTGGGTGAATCGAAGCCGATGCATGAACTGCGCGATTTGATCAGCAAGGTCGCACGGAGCCAGGCGCCGGTTCACATTGCCGGTGAATCGGGAACCGGCAAGGAACTGGTCGCGCGCCTCATTCATGACAGTGGCCCACGCAAAGACGGGCCGTTCGTGCCGGTCAACTGCGGCGCCATCCCGAGCGAATTGATGGAAAGCGAGTTTTTCGGCCATCGCAAGGGTGCCTTTACCGGCGCCGTCAATGACAAGGCCGGTCTGCTGCAGACTGCGTCGGGGGGCACCTTGTTTCTGGACGAAATTGCGGACTTGCCATTGGCCATGCAGGTCAAGCTGTTGCGGGTCATTCAGGAACAAACGGTGCGACCGGTGGGGGCCGAACGCGAGGAAACCGTCAATGTCCGTTTTCTGTCAGCAACGCACAAAAACCTGGCAAAGCAGGTGAGCGCAGGCGAGTTTCGGGAAGACCTTTTTTATCGCATCAATGTCATTGAGTTGAACGTTCCCGCGCTGCGAGATCGTGGTGACGATATATTGCTGCTGGCGGGTAGTATTCTCGAAAAACTGGCCAGTTCGCTGGAAAATTTGACCGAGAATGCGAAAACCAAATTGCTCCAATATCGCTTTCCCGGCAATGTCCGGGAACTCGAGAATATGCTGGAACGCGCGGTGACGCTGAGTCCAAGCGGTCATATTCATGCCAGCGATCTGCATTTCCAGGAAGACTCCGGCAACCGGGCGAACGTCAGCGGACCAATGAACAATCTCGGCGGGCAGATCGAAGACGTGGAACGGCAAGCCATTGTTGATGCGCTCGAGAAGACTCGATACAACAAGACCGCCGCGGCCAAATTGCTCGGCTTGTCGTTTCGACAATTGCGCTACCGCATCAAGAAACTGGGCATTGACTAGAAAAGCGGGGAAGATTCAATTGGGCGCCTTAATCTTGCGTCGCTTTTTCGCGGCGCACTGACAAAATTTGTCACTTTATGACACTTGTTGACCGATCTGGTCGCCATTTACGCCTGTCATGCATGCTCCCTGTCACTCCACAACACCCGACAATCCAATGTCTTTCAATAACTTAACGCCGAACTCGCGATGTTGGCACGAGGCTTGCTTTATAACTCATACCAAATGGAATTACCGTTTAGTTTAAAGACATTCTCACCATCATGGAGATTAGAGAAATGAAGAAAGTTCAACAGGGTTTTACACTGATCGAACTGATGATCGTCGTTGCCATCATCGGCATTCTGGCCGCGATCGCAATTCCGGCTTATCAGGATTACACCATCCGTGCACAGGTTTCTGAAGGCTTGAATCTGTCTGCCGGCGCGAAAGCAGCCGTATCTGAATTTTATATGGATCGCGGCATCTTTCCGCTCGACAACGTGACCGCGGGCGTTTCTCCTGCCAACTCGATTACGGGCAATTACGTGAGCCTGGTTACTATCACCGGCGGCGTAATTGAAGTTCAGTTTTCATCCGGCCCCAACCAAAGAGCCAATGCATTGATCGATAACGCCACCCTGCGGCTGTCGCCAGGTACGACCGCTGGCTCTGTAACTTGGACTTGCGCCACCGGCACTGGCGGCACCCCTCTGCAATCCAAGTGGCTCCCGTCCTCTTGTCGTCCGTAAGTCTTTTGCTCAGCGTTATTGCACACTGAGGGAAAGTATGACGAGGGAAAGCCCCGGTTCCGCCGGGGCTTTTTTTCACCCGCAAGGACCTGCGTGTGCTCGATCACGCTTCGGCCTGTGATGTCCGCCCGTGACCGGGTAGATTGCACTTGGTATCTTTCAATGGTTTAGAATTAAACACCAACGTATTCGTGCTGCTAACCGATGAAATCACGCAATCAAGGATTCACATTAATCGAACTGATGATCGTTGTGGCGATCATCGGCATCCTCGCCTCGCTGGCGATATCGGCGTATCAGACTTACACCGTCCGCGCCCAGATTGCCGAAGGCCTTAGCATGGCCGCCGGCGCCAAGTCACCCGTCACTGAAGCCTACACGCTGGATGGCTTTGCTCCCGCAAACCGA
>JADFNG010000109.1 GCA_022563505.1 Pseudomonadota bacterium
GCCCTGCTCGCAAAATGGCGCGAGCAGGGCATCAGGACCGGGACGTTGAAGAACCGTTTTTCGGCACTTCGCTGGTGGGCGAAGAAAGTGAACAAGCCGAGCATCATTGCCAGGGACAACAGTGTCTATGGCATCGGCAAGCGTGATTGCGTCGCCAAAGAGTCCAAGGCGCTGAAACTGGACGACAAGCAACTGTCTGGGATCTCGGATCAATACGTCCTCTTGAGCATCCGCTTACAAGCAGCCTTTGGTCTGCGCCGTGAAGAATCGATCAAGTTCAGTCCGTCCTATGCGATGCAGGGCGATCACATCAAACTCAAAGCCAGTTGGACCAAGGGCGGGCGAGCAAGAACGGTGCCGATCCGAAACGACCAGCAGCGCCAACTGCTGCAGGAGATCAAGGCATTCGTCAAAGGCGGCTCCTTGATCCCGGCGGAACTTAATTACGTGCAGCAACTGAATCGGTACCAGCGGCAATTACGAAACGCTGGACTGAAAAAGTTGCATGGTCTGCGGCATGCCTATGCTCAGCAGCGTTATTTGGAGCTCTCCGAACTGGTTTGTCCAGTGGCGGGTGGGTTGCCGTCGAAGGAACTGGATCCTGCACAACGAGCACTCGACCATGAGGCGCGAGCCATCGTCAGCAGCGAACTTGGCCACGCTCGAGTTGAAATAGCGGCGGTGTATCTAGGTCGATGAAATCAACGCGTACAACCGTCTTTTTGTTACCGCGGCTCGTACGTCTTCGCGACGCACCTCATTATCTCGGCATGGACCGCAACCGCTTCAATCGCGAGGTCCGGCCTCATCTCACCAACATTCCCATCGGTCGGCAGGGTGTCGCCTTCGACCGGCTTGAACTGGACGCCTGGGTGGAGGACTATGTCTCACGCAACGGGCGTCGTCCGAAGGCTCCAAAACTGGAGGACGACACATGTCAAAACGTAACCGAATGCCGGGGCTCCGCCAAAAAGGCGGGATCTGGCACATTGAAAAGCGCTGCCGATTTGCAACAGGAGGATGGCTCCGGGAAAGCACGGGCACATCTTCTCGCAATAAGGCAGAGCAAATCTTGATCCGCCGTCTGGCGGAAGTAGAGGAGGAAGCACGACGACACGAGGTTGTGATCTTCACCTTTGAGGAAGCTGCATTGCGGTATCTCGAAGAGATCGCCCACAAGTCATCGGCCAATACCATTGCGGTGATTCTGGATAGCCTATTTCCCTATATCGGCAAGCTGCCGATTGCTCAAGTTCATGACGGTACGATCCGACCGTTTATCGAACATGAGCAAGCACGCGGTATGGCACCTAAAACGATCAACAATGTTTTGGGTATTGTATCGACGGTGCTAAATCGGGCAGCACGAGTCTGGCGTGACCAGGATGGAAATCCGTGGCTCACTCAGGCGCCGGCACTGATCAGCCGGCTTTCGGTGAAAGGAAAGCAAGCTAAGGCCTATCCACTATCGTGGTCAGAGCAGGACCGTTTGTTAAAGGCTCTGCCCCGCCATTTGGCGGATGCAGCACTGTTTGGTTTAAACACCGGCTGCCGTGAGCAGGAAATCTGTCAACTGCGTTGGGACTGGGAAGTGAAACTACCCGAAATGGGGACCTCAGTGTTCATACTGGGCGCATCCATCACGAAAACCAGTACGGAGCGTGTGGTCGTATTAAATGCGGTGGCACGCCGGGTGATTGAGTCCCGCCGGGGTATTCATGCCGAGCGAGTCTTTACCTATCGCGGAAGACCCGTAGGCAAGCTTCGCAGTAGCGCGTGGAGGCGAGCATGGAAAGCAGTGGGTTTGCCAACAGAACCTGGCATCCTGAAAGGCGTTCATAATCTGCGTCACACCTTTGGCAGACGACTGCGAAGTGCGGGCATTCCACTGGAAACCCGTAAGGCACTACTCGGTCATGCTAACGGCGACATCACAACGCACTATTCGGCTGCAGAACTCGAAGAGCTCATCAATGCAGCTGAAGCAATTGTGGATCGGGGCAGGACCGAGTCGCCGAATCTGATGCTAATCCGCAAAAGGACGGAAAGAACTGTCGGAAAAGTGTCGGAAATAAGAAAGGGGTTAACAGCGAAAATCCGCTAACCCCTTGATTTTATGGCGCGCCCGGAGAGATTCGAACTCCCGACCGCTCGGTTCGTAGCCAGGTACTCTATCCAGCTGAGCTACGGGCGCGTTCGTTCCCAATGATTACGATGCGTTACTTAAGTCAAACGATTTTTCAATATGTTGCACAACCAAGCAGTTGTAACATTACTGTAAATTTGATACAGAAGGGATGGTTGAGATTGGCCGGTTTTCCGGATAGATCGATGAGCCTGACTGAACACTCAAGCTTTTTTTGCAAACGTTCGCTTCTTCTTGCGGCGGTCGGTGTAACATATCGCTTTCCTGCTTTTCAACCATAGCAGCAAGTCATCCGATGATATGGGTTTGCTCATGAAATAACCCTGTGCTTGCTCGCAGCCCAGGTCGCTCAATTGTCGCAGTGTATCTTCGTCTTCGATTCCCTCTGCAACCACGATCAAATTCATGTTGTGTGCAAGCTCGATCATCGTGCGCACGATTGCCTTGTTTTGTTCATTGCTCATCAACGTCGTAATGAATGACTTGTCGATCTTCAACTCATGCAGTGGCATGTTTTTTATTTGCGCGAGCGACGAATGACCTGTACCGAAGTCGTCCATTGATATCCGCACGCCAATGTGCCTGAGACACTCAAGAACCGAGATCGCGTGATGAATGTCCTCCATTACCGAGTGTTCCGTGATCTCTAGGGTCAATCGGTCCGGCGTAATGTCGTGTTCATTTAGCAGTTGCAGGATATAGTGGGGCAGATACTCGTCCTGAAGATCGCGCGCCGACAAGTTGACCGAAACGCCCAGCGGATGGCCGGCATTCTGCCATTGACGACATTGTTTGACTGCATTGGCCAGAACGAATCTCGTGAGGTACACAATGGTGCCGGACTGCTCGGCCGCGGGAATGAATTCGTCTGGGCTCAGCGAACCGAGTTCGGGGTGCTCCCAGCGCACGAGCGCCTCGACCCCGCAGACGACTCCATCGGGCAGCGAGATTTTCGGCTGGAAATGAAGATAAATGTCATTGCTTTGCAAGGCGGAACGAAGATCATTGACGATTCGAAGCTGCCGCAGGTAGTGGTCCTCGCGGCCTGCCTCATAAATCTTCACACGCTCTTTCTTGAGCTTGGCCTCGTTTCTGGCTATCGAGGCATAACGCATAAGGTCTGCTGCCTTGTCGCCATGGTCCGGAAAACCAGAGATGCCGATCTCCGTTTGCAAGGTAATGTTGACGCGACCCAGCGTAACGCCGGTGCTAAGAATTCTTTCTATCCGATCCGTGTAGGTCACCGCATTGCCTATGTCACTGTCAGGCAGGACGAGAATGAATTCATTGGTTCCCACGTGGCCGAGGATTTCTCCAGGACCAAGGTTCACACTCAGGTGTCTTGCAGCGAGCGCAATGACCTGGTCATGGGCGCTTTGTCCCAACGTCGATGAAATTTCACTCATGCGTGACAGCTTGATAGAAAGAACCGTGACTTGTACCTTGGCGCTCTGCGCGTACTCGATTACGCCAGTCAGACTTTGCAGCATCTTCGAGCCATTAGGCAGATCGGTCACAGGGTCGTGGAGCGCCTGGTGGGATATGCGTTTTTCGCGGTCCGCAATAGCCATTCGCATCGCGTTGAAGCTCGAAGCCAGCTCGCCAATCTCATCAGTTGTGCTAACACCTACCTTCATGCCGTACTGACCCGAGCTCATTCTCTTCGCTGCGACAGTGAGAAGTCGTAACGGTCTGACGATATAGCCGGATAACAGGCCGGCTGCGGTCATCACAAGGACTATTAATGCGACTGAAAAGACCAACAGTTTCGCGCTGGCCTCGTTGTAGGGTACCATCGCCGCGTGCAGCGATCGCTGGAGTACGACGAGCACACGACTGTCGATCCGACCGAATGACGTGCTTAGCGTCAGGTTGGCACGGCCTGCTTCATCGACCATATATATGGAATCTAACGGATTGCCCGCACCGACAAGCGTCGATGCAAATTTCGTCGCGGCACCCGCGTCGCCGGTCGTTGTAATAATTCGGGCGCCATCATTCAACGTTGATACCAACGACACCTCGAGTCCGGTTAGTCCTCGAAGGCGTTCTGCGAGTACCCTGTCGATGCGAAACCCGAGCACTACCCAGGCAATAGTAACAGGCGCTCGGACAGGCACGGTAAACGTGTGATAGATATCGCCGTCGAACGATGCAGTCGATTGCACGGACGATTTATCGCGCGCCATTTTGACGAGGCGCGAAAAGTCGGTCTGATTATCAAGCTTCGCGTGATTGGAGCTCGCGATGGCGTTGGCATCGAGATCGAACAACAATGCGATGTCTGCGCCGACACGTTGCCTGTGATTACTGAGCGCCGATTGAATTGTGCTCGCGTCTCCGGTCGCGACCGCTTCTTTGAGACCGAAGTCGGCCGCTAGGACATTGACGCTCACCTGTAGCTGCTTGCCCCTGTTCTCCAGAAAATCACTGACCACTGTGCCACCGATGATCAGTGATTCACGGGCGCGTTGCTCTATGTCATCTTCCACAGTCCGCATCACGGCGAAGTAGGTTACGATCTGCGCAGCCGCCAACGGCAGGATTGTCAGCAGCAGTATCTTGCCGCGGAAGGTGGTCCGAAATTTCATTCAGCGCCGATCCTATGATTTCTAAAGGTGTGCAAGAGCATCCATCGCGAGCCCATAGCAGTGATCCTGCAGGTAGCCTGGTTACCGCGCATAGTTCTAAAATATCAATCGCTTAGTGATGTTACTCAGGTTTTGTCAAATAGAATGTGCGCTGAGTCACGCTTATCTTTTCCGGGTGACCGTACACTGCTCGGTGGATGAAAAGCGCTAGGGAGGCGGATGACTATTTCGCGACTTTCAATACTGCGCATTGGCGATCAACTATGCCGAATCGCAGCTCGAATGATCGGGCTGTTTGTTCCGCTATTATTCGCTACATCGGTATTCAGCAGTGACGTCGACGTATTCGTTGTTGACAGGGATGGGCAGCGTGTCGCTGATGTCGCCGTATATGCGGTGAAGCTGGATGGACAAATGGACCTGCCGGCCCCGACTAAAAACGCCGTCATGGACCAGATTGACAGACAGTTCGTGCCGCACTTGCTCGTCGTACAGACCGGGACCCCTGTAGAATTCCCGAACAGCGATACGGTCGCTCATCACGTCTACTCTTTCTCGCATCCCAACAAATTTGTGTTGCCTATGTACAAAGGCGAGCAACACGCGCCCGTTACGTTTGACCACAGCGGAGTCGTTTCGCTCGGATGCAATATTCACGACCACATGCTCGGGTACATATTGGTCGTGGACAGCGCGGCTTTCACTAAAACTGACGAGAACGGCCATGCATCACTATCGTTGGAAGTCCCGGAAGAGTATGTAATCAATATCTGGAGCCCGCGCATTCGCGACAGAGATGAATTTTTGTCCAAAGCATTAGTCACGCTCGACAAGCCGACTTCCGAAGTAATATTTTCCTTAGCGAAAAAACTCACTCCGCCACATCGCGGACATTCCGACAGGATGTCATGGTCAGATTACTGATACTGATTTCGGCGACATTTTTGGCATTCGCCGCGCACCCGGCCGATGGGTCTGATGCACCGAACCGATACCAACTACGTGCGGGCATTGACGTTAGTTATATCAATGCATCCGGTTATACGTCCTGGACGGAGGGTTTCGTTGGCAAGCTGCTTTACGATGATAATAATGAAGACTTGAAGATCAGCCAGGCGTTTGTCGACGCCAATTTTCAACTTACGGATACGCTCAAGGCACACGCTGTGGTCGACGCCTATGATGATGGCATAGGATCAATAGTCGGCTTTACGCAGGCCTATATTGAATGGCGGCCAGTACCCCGATCTAAAAACCGATATCGGCTGAAAGTCGGTGCATTCTATCCTCACATGTCGCTCGAGAATGTTTCGGCGGGATGGAACAGTCCGTACACGATGAGTTTTTCGGCAATTAACACCTGGATTGCAGAGGAACTTCGCACAGTCGGGGCAGAATTGTCCGTGTCTCGTAGGCCCGAGACGTTTGGTGGCGCCCACACTTTCAGTCTGCAAGGAGCAGTTTTCGTCGCTAACGATCCAACGGGATCGTTGCTGGCATGGAAAGGCTGGTCGGCGCACAATCGCCAAAGCCGCTTTGGTGACCAGCTGCCCCTAGCACCATTGCCCCAGATTCAGCCCGGTGGGGTTTTTGAGGAACAAGATCCGTACATCGAGCCTTTTCGCGAGATCGACAGCCGAGCTGGCTACTACGTTGGCGGTGAATGGCAGTTCAATCAGCAACTGTTGATTCGCGCAATGCATTATGACAATCGCGCCGATCCCACGGCCTTTGAAGACGGACAGTACGCGTGGGCAACGAAGTTTGAACACATTGCCGCCCAGGTTTCGTTGCCAGGCGACTGGGATCTGTTGTTTCAATGGATGACAGGCACAACGGTGATGGGGCCTGTTACCAACGGTGCGCACATGGTCGATACTGAGTTCGACAGCAAATACCTGATGTTGACCCGGACGATTGACCGGCATCGCCTATCATTTCGCTACGACATATTTGAAGTCACGCAAAATGATAAAACGGACGAAGATAACAATCCCGAAGAAGGTAATGTCTGGACGGTTGCTTACTTCTACGAATTGTCGAACAAGGTGTGGTTGGGCGCCGAGTCAATGATCATCAAAACACACCGTTGTGCTTGGGAATATTATGGTATCGATGAAACCCGTACCGAAAAGCAGCTTCAGCTGACCGTCCGGTTTCGGTTCGGGAGCTGATATGATCTTCCCCCACGATTCTGGACACGTGGTTAAGCTATTTGCTCAAACTGCATCGGTATTTTATAGCCGATAGCAGAATGTCCTCTTTGTCGATTGTAATACGTTTCGATGTATTCGAATATTCTAAATGTGGCGATTCGCCGCGTGACATATTTTTCGCAGTGAACGAGCTCGACTTTCAGGGTGTGGAAAAAACTCTCCATAGAAGCATTGTCGTAACAGTTCGCCCTGCGTCCCATACTGCAGCGCAGCCGGTTACTTTTAATCAATCGCTGATAGCGCTTTGAACAATACTGGCTGCCACGATCAGAACCGGTTGGGCCGCCGCCACCGATGACAAAAGGCGGTCCGGCAACGCTATCGCGGCACGTGACGATCGATTCCTGGCGCTTCCTTTGCCCAAACTCTGATGATTTCCGCGCTTGGATTGTCAGGGGAGAACACCAGGTAATAGCCTTTTGAAAGCGAGAGCCCAGCCTTGGGCCCTGCTTCGGAATGAACGGTGGTGGTGCCGGCGGCGGGTGCGATGCCAGGAACAGGTTCCCCCTTTTCATTCATCACCGCTGCCGCATCAGCGACGACAAATATCCTGGAATCTTTTTTTATCGACAGGTCCGATCGAACAATTACTCTGCCGGCTTTGTCGGTTTCTTCATCCAGCCATTGGCCGACCGGTGAGGCGGCGACACCTGCCGCCCAGATTACGATTGCAACGGCAATATTTTCGCCACCGATCGTCACCCCTTCCGCATCGCAATGGGTCACGGCTGTGCCGGTCGATCACTGTGACGTCAGCCGCAACACGCGCCAGCTTCCTGGCAGCGAATAATCCGCC
>JADFNG010000025.1 GCA_022563505.1 Pseudomonadota bacterium
GTAATCAGTGGCAGGTTTGGCGTGGCATACGCAAAGTGGGGTACCAAACGGGGGTACCGGCCAGAAAGAGCTGTAAAAGTTGCGCAAAATAGGGCTCCGAAGGGTCGAATTCGATGCCGTTCCTAGGAGCCTGTCGGACTTAACGTATAAGTCGTTGATTTTATTAGACACGAAAAATGTGACTCAAAAAATAAACTCTATATTATCAATGCCTTATAAATCCGAAATCGGTAAGTCCGACTGCCTCCTAGGATTATATACGTAACATATTGAAAAACAGTGGTAAGTGGCGGAGAAGGAGGGATTCGAACCCCCGGTCCCCGGTAAGGGGGACAACGCATTTCGAATGCGGCCCGTTCGACCACTCCGGCACTTCTCCTGAAAATTGCGAAGCGCATTGTACGCTTATTGGGGCGCTAACGGCATTTCAGTCGCAATCTGGTGACGATTCCAGCATTTCCATCGCAATTTGATGAACCACTCGCCAGCGCGTACCTGAGTCCATTATGACAAATAGACGGTTAGTCATTGTTCCACCGGGACTTAGTCCGGTTGGCCTGTATTGAGGCCGATGCAATACCTGCAATTCACCTCACTCTACGGTAGCCTATGGCCGTGCTCTCAGGTTCATTTTGCCTGTTGAAACACGGACATACCATGCGTAACGATGCCTGCCTCAAGAGTGAATTGCGGCAGTCCATACGGGTCAAAGAGAATACGTTCGCTTCTGGCATGTGATTGCAGAACTGAACTAACGGAGATTTACTTTGCGGCTGTTGACGTACGCTTTGGTTGCGGCACTGATTGGCACTTGTTCGCCACAACCGCCCCTTATCGAGCAAGTGCTTGAGCTCGGTGAATTGCGTGTCGTGACGCGCAATTCGCCAACGACCTACTTCGTCGGACCCGACGGTCCAGCCGGGCCCGAATACGATCTCGTGCGAGGCTTCGCTGATACCCTGGGCGTCGACCTGGTAATCGAGGCGGTCGACTCGGTTTCAGAGATCATGCCGTATCTTCTCTCAGGCAAAGCGCACATGGCCGCAGCAGGCCTGTCGGTGACCGACTCCCGGCGTGAGTATCTCGACTTCGGTTATCCGTATGAAAGCGTCGATATGCACCTCATCTACAAGCTCGGGACCGGCAAGCCGCAGACAATGGAAGACGTCGCGGGCCGACCTATCGAGGTAGTCGCCGACAGCAGCCATTCGGAAATGATCCAGGCATTAAGCCGGATCTATCCCGGTCTTGAATGGTCACAAAATGCCGATGACGAAGTCGCTGACCTGCTGGCCAAAGTCGCCCGTGGCGAAATTGACTTTACCATCGCAGACAGCACCGAATTCAATATCCAGCGTCACTTTTACCCGGATCTTCGCGTGGCACTTGATCTGGAAATTAATGACCCACTGGCCTGGGCTTACCGCAAAGAAGACGGCAGCAGTTTACTGGAGCGCGCCGACAATTATTTGATTAACGCGGATCGGGCCGGAATCGTCGCGCAGGTGCACGACCGCTATTACGGTCACATCAAAGAATTTGATTACGTGGGTACACGTGCTTTCCTGCGACATTTCGAAAGTCGTTTGCCGCGTTATCGCAACATGTTCACCACCGCGGCAACACAGCAAGGCGTCGACTGGAAATTGCTGGCGGCGATCGGTTACCAGGAGTCTCACTGGCGATCGAATGCCGTTTCACCCACCGGCGTCAAAGGCATCATGATGCTCACGATGGCGACCGCAGATTATTTGCACATCGAAGACCGCATGGATCCGGAGAGCAGCATATTCGGTGGTGCTCGTTTCTATGCCCGGCAAACGACGCGTTTACCGGACAGCATTAGCTATCCCGATCGCACCTGGTTTGCGCTCGCCGCTTACAACGTCGGCTTCAATCACATCAAGGACGCGCGACAGATTGTTGCATGGCAGGGCGGTGATCCCGATAAATGGATTGATGTCAGCAAGGCGTTGCCGTTGCTTGCCAAGCGAGAGTGGTATTCGCGAGTCCCGTACGGTTATGCGCGTGGCTGGGAGCCGGTGTTTTACGTGAATAACATCCGCAGTTATTACAATATTATTCTCTGGATTACGGAGAATGAGGAAGCGCTGGAAGAATCCCTTGACGACGAGGTCGAGCCAGAAAATATTGAGATCGCGTCGAGTACTTGAAATGCTCGCGGTCGCGCCTCGGGAGACGCTCCTACAGGTGGGATGCTTTTGAGCTTGGATCGCGCCTGACGAGACGCTCCTACAGGTGGGTGCCGGTAGAACAGTTGTAGGAGCGTCTCCTGAGGCGCGACCACGGGCTGGTTATCGCACCGATCGATCAGTTTGACGCATGACCCGAACGCTGAGCCTCAAAAAATCTGCTCAGTAACTCGCCGCAATCATCGGCCAGCAGGCCGCCGTTCACTTCAAATCGATGATTGAGACGTCGCTCCGCACTGAGATCGATGACGCTGCCTAAAGCCCCGGCTTTCTTGTCGTACGCACCGAAGACCAGGCGCGCAACGCGTGCCTGAATCAATGCCCCGACGCACATCGCACAGGGCTCCAGCGTGACAAACAGGGTTGCGCCGACCAGTCGATGATTTTTCTGTGACTGTCCCGCCGCACGCAGCGCGACAATCTCTGCGTGGCCACTGGGATCATGATCTTCGATTGAGCGGTTATGACCGCGACCGATTATTCGATCAGACAGGACGACGATTGCGCCAACTGGCACCTCGCCTTCCTCAGTAGCAACGCGTGCTTCGGCCAAGGCAGCCTGCATCATGGCCTGGTCGCTGTCTGACCAGCCGTTCATTCCCACTCGATCGTCGCCGGAGGCTTGCCCGAAATGTCATAGGTGACACGCGAGATTCCGTCGATCTCATTGATGATGCGCAATGACACAAGCTCGAGAAACTCATAGGGCAAACGTGCCCAACGCGCGGTCATGAAGTCCACCGTCTCTACCGCACGTAACGCGATGACGTAATCGTAGCGTCGCCCATCGCCCATGACGCCCACAGAACGTACCGGCAGGAACACGGCAAAAGCCTGGCTGATCTTGTCATACAAGCCGTGCTTGCGCAGTTCCTGTATAAAAATATCGTCGGCAAGCTGCAACAGAGCGACAAACTCGCGCCGAACTTCTCCCAGCACGCGCACGCCGAGTCCGGGACCTGGAAACGGATGGCGGTAGACCATCTCGCGCGGCAATCCGAGTTCCATGCCGATCTTACGAACCTCATCTTTGAACAATTCGCGCAGCGGTTCCACCAACTTCATGCGCATGTTTTCCGGCAAGCCGCCTACGTTGTGGTGTGACTTGATCACGTGAGCCTTGCCTGTGGCTGCGCCGGCCGATTCAATCACGTCCGGGTAGATCGTGCCTTGTGCCAACCAATCAATGCCTTCAAGCTTGGCGGCCTCTTCTTCGAATATGTCGATAAACAGGCCGCCAATAATCTTGCGTTTTTCCTCTGGATCATCGACGCCCCGCAGTGCCTCGAAATAACGATCGGCGGCGTTAACTCGAATGACATGCACGCCCAGGTGTTTCGCAAACGTCTCCATCACATGGTCGCCTTCGCGATAACGGAGCAAGCCATGATCCACGAATACGCACGTTAGTTGTTCGCCAATCGCTTCATGCAGAAGGGCCGCCACCACGGACGAATCCACTCCGCCGGAGAGGCCCAACAACACCTTGCCATCACCCACCTGCTCACGAACCGACGCGATCAAATCCGCGACGATGGTGCCCGGCGTCCAGTCGCCCGGACAGGCGCAAATATCACGTACAAATCGCTGCAGAATATTCTGCCCTTGCGGCGTGTGCGTCACCTCGGGGTGGAACTGCACGCCGTAATAATGTCGTTCAGTATTTTCCATTGCCGCCAGCGGAGAATTGGGACTGCGACCCGTAATGGTGAACCCGGGTGGTACCGATTCGACCCGCTCCCCGTGACTCATCCACACCTTGAGCATGGGCGCAGCAGCATTGTCAGCATCCGTTAAGCCATCGAGCAGCTCGGAATTCAGCGGCTCCAGTTCCGCATAGCCAAACTCACGATGCGAGGAAGCCGCCACCTTTCCGCCCAGCTGTGTCGCCATTGCCTGCATGCCGTAGCAGATACCCAGCACAGGTACGCCAAGATCGAACACGACCGAAGACACTCGCGGCGGGTCGTCCAGATTGACGGACTCCGGGCCGCCGGAAAGAATAATGCCGGAGGGCGCAAAATCACGCAGCGCGGCAGCGTCCATATCCCAGGGATGAACTTCGGAATACACACCGCATTCCCGCACGCGCCGCGCGATCAACTGTGTGTACTGACTGCCAAAATCCACGATAAGGATGCGGTGGGCGTGGATATCCGCCTGCGGCTTGTTTACGCTTTGTGTCGCTTGAGTCATTGTATCGATACTGGGGATTCGACGAGAGCATGTCGATGTGTGCCAATCGTAACGACAGCGGGTCGCGCCTCGGGAGACGCTCCTGCAGGGAGATCGGTAGATAAGCTGTAGGAGCGTCTCCTGAGGCGCGACCGAAGGCCGATTCTGGCATTCTGCAAAATTGTCAACATCAGCTAATCAGCGGGCTAGGTGGAACTGCGATAATTCGGTGCTTCTTTGGTGATCGCGACATCGTGCACGTGGCTTTCACGCATGCCAGCCGAGGTTATCTTGATGAACTGCGGTCGCGTGCGCATTTCCTCGATATTGTGACTGCCCGTGTAGCCCATCGCCGCGCGGACGCCGCCGATAAGCTGGTGCACGATGGCAGTCATCGAGCCTTTGTAGGCGACGCGACCTTCGATGCCCTCCGGTACGAGCTTTTCCAGTTCTTCCGTCGCATCCTGAAAGTAACGATCCGACGAGCCGTGGCTCTGGCCCATGGCGCCCAATGAACCCATGCCTCGATAGGACTTGTAGGACCGACCCTGATATAGCTCGACTTCGCCGGGTGATTCTTCGGTGCCCGCAAACAGGTTGCCAATCATCACCGAATACGCTCCCGCCACCAGTGCCTTCGCAATATCGCCGGAATAACGGATCCCACCGTCGGCAATCAGCGGCACCCCGCTGTTACGCAGTTCCTTCGCGATCTCGGCCACAGCCGATATTTGCGGCATGCCCACACCGGACACCACTCGCGTTGTGCATATCGATCCGGGGCCAATGCCAACCTTGACGCCCGTGGCGCCCGCGTCGATCAAGGCCACAGCCGCGTCGGCGGTGACGATATTGCCACCGATGACCTGCAGGTCCGGATACGCTTTCGTGGTCCGCCGAACTCGATCCAGCACGCCTTTTGAGAAGCCGTGCGAGGTATCGACAATGATCACATCGACACCGGCATCGACCAGTGCGGCGATGCGCTCATCCGTATCCTGACCCGTTCCCACCGCAGCACCGACACGCAACGCACCCCGCTGGTCCTTGCACGCTCGTGGAAAGTCAGATGCTTTCTGGAAATCCTTGGCGGTGATCATGCCGCGCAACTCGAAGTTATCGTCGACCACCAGTACTTTCTCGATCCGGTGCTTGTGCAGCAGCGACATCACCTCGTCATCGTCAGCCCCCTCACGCACGGTGATCAGGCGATCTTTTGGTGTCATCACGGTGGACACAGGCGCATCCAGGTTGGTCTCGAAGCGCAAATCCCGGTGCGTAACAATACCGATGGTTTCCTTGCCTTCAACCACCGGCACACCCGAAATACCCAGGGTGTGCGTCAGTTCGATGACCTCGCGGATCGTCATGTCCTGGGACACCGTGATGGGATCCTTGACGATGCCACTCTCGAACTTCTTGACCTTCAGTACTTCGCGTGCCTGATCCTCAACCGACATGTTCTTGTGAATCACGCCGATACCGCCTTCCTGCGCAAGCGCAATGGCCAGTGACGATTCGGTGACGGTGTCCATCGCTGCGGATAACAGCGGAATATTCAGCGAAATCTCGGCGGTCAGCTGCGTCGATAAATCGACTTCGCGTGGCAGCACGTCGGAATAGGCGGGCAGCAGGAGGACATCGTCAAATGTCAGGGCTTCTTTGGCTATGCGCATATGACCTCTTTGCAAAGCGACGCGGGAGAGTAAACGGTCAATTGTACGCGGCCGGGATTTTTCGGTAAACGGCTGGCCCGAATTTATTTCTGTCCGCGCCCTGCAAAGAGGTTGGTTATACTGACGACATGGATGATTTTGGGCTCGAATTGACACCGCAAACGGCCATCAGCGTCTCAGAACTGAATCGTACCGTGCGGACACTGATTGAGCGCGGCGTCGGCCGAGTCTGGGTTGAAGGTGAGATGTCCAACCTGTCACGACCGGCCTCGGGCCACCTGTACTTCAGCCTCAAAGACGATTCCGCCCAGATTCGATGCGCCTGGTTCCGGCAACGACAGCGTGCACCGACCATTAATCTGCAAGACGGCGACAAGCTGCTGGCATTCGGCAAGGTCAGCATCTATGAGGCCCGTGGCGACTATCAGCTCATCGTGGAACGCCTCGAAGCCGCCGGCGAAGGGGAACTCCGGCGGCGCTTCGAGGAACTGAAGAAAAAGCTGGCCGCCGAAGGACTTTTCGATGCATCGCTGAAACAAGCATTACCGACTTTGCCACAGTGCATTGGCGTTATTACGTCGCCGAGCGGCGCAGCGATCCGGGATGTGCTGAGTGTGCTGAAGCGGCGATTCCCGGCCGTTCCCGTGATTATTTATCCGGTCGCGGTCCAGGGCGACGCGGCCGTTGCGGAAATCGCTGCTGCTTTTCAGACAGCGGCAAGGCGCGCGGAATGCGATGTACTGATTGTTGGCCGCGGTGGGGGCTCGCTGGAAGATTTGTGGGCGTTCAATGAAGAAGCGGTGGCGAGGGCGATCCGCAACTGTCCGCTGCCTGTCATTAGCGCAGTCGGTCACGAAGTCGACTTCACCATCGCCGACCTGGTCGCCGACTACCGGGCACCGACACCCTCAGGTGCTGCGGAAATCGTCGTGCCCGACCAACTGGAATGGCAGCGGAATTTCAATGCGACACTGACTCGGTTCGGCAGCCTGATGCGGCGCATACTGGAAGACTGCTACCAGTCACTGGACTGGCTTGCACGGCGTTTGAAACAAAGCAGTCCCGGCGCGACTGTCGTGCGCCAGGGCGAACAACTGCGCAACCTCCGCAAAGCGCTGATCTCTGCCATTCGAAGTGATCTGCTGGTTCGAAGTCGCACGATCGAGCGCATTGAATCGAGGCTCAGGCAGCAGTCACCGGTCGCACGCCTGCAGCATATAGCCCTGCGCTGCACCTCGCTGCAACAGCGTTTGCGGGCCGCGGGCAGCAAACAGCTTGCCGTCGTTGCGAATCGCCTGGCTCTGGCGAAACGTGGCCTCCAGGCCGTCAGCCCACTGGCGACTCTTGAACGTGGCTACGCGATTGTGACTGATGCCGCCAGCGGCAAGACCGTCACCGACGCCGCCACAGTGACCGCCGGCAGCGCCATCGAGGCCAGGCTCGCGCACGGTCGTATTGCGGCCATTGTCAGCAGGACGATTGACGGCGATGATGAAAATTGACATCCGTTTGATCCTGCTGCTGCTTTTATTGGCTGGCGCGCAGTCGGCAGCCTGGCCGGTGCATACTGCAAAGCCGGGCGGGATTGCTGTCATTGCCGTTAGCCAGGGGGAGAACCCACCGGCCGTTCTTTTTGACGCAACCAGAGCGTTGCTTATTTACCAGGAATCGACTTGGTATGCCGTTGTCGGCATTCCGCTCAGTCATCCGGTTGGAACTGCCTCGATCAGCGTAAGTGGAAACGGCCTGCCCGACCGAAGTATCAACTTCGAGATCGTGCCTTATGCATATCGGCAACAACATCTGCAAGTCAATCGAAACTACGTCGAGCCGGATGCGGCAACGCTCGAGCGTATTTTCAGCGAACGCAAGATCATCGACGCCGCACTGAACCACTGGCAGGATGCCGCTGTGGAGTCGCTGACTTTAGCGGCTCCTGTCGCCGGTCAACGCAGCACGAGTTTTGGTTCACGACGATTTTTCAACAATCAACCTCGGTCACCGCACAGCGGCATGGACATCGCGGCAAACCTGGGAACGACTGTCATCGCACCTCTTGATGGAGTGGTCGTCGCCACCGGCAATTACTTTTTTAATGGCAATACGGTGCTTATCGATCATGGCCAGGGATTTATCACAATGTACTGTCACCTGGATCGCATCGACGTTGCCGAAGGAGACAGAGTTGCCCGCGAAACACCGCTGGGTATCGTCGGCGCGACCGGGCGGGTAACGGGGCCGCATTTGCATTTTGGGACGTACCTCGGTGGCACAGCGGTGGATCCGGCGTTGGTGCTGCCTGCTGATCATTGAGGGTCGCGCCTCAGGAGACGCTCCTACAGCAGTGCCAGTCGACCCGCGTCAGTCCTCAAGAAACCGGCCGATCACCGGCCGGAACGCGTCCATGTCGACGAGAAATGAATCGTGGCCCCGGTTGCAATCGAGTCGCACGAACTCGAAATCGTCGACGACCGCGGACAATCCATTCGCCATTTCCTCTTGCTGATGCAGCGGAAACAGGATGTCCGTGCGCACGCCGATGACCATCGCACGATTCAGGCGCAGCTTGCTGAAACCTGCGGCCAGCGAGCCGCCGTGCTCCGCCAGGTCAAACAGGTCCGATGCGCGTGACAGATAGAGGTAGCAGTTGGGATCGAATTGGCCGGTAAATTTCTGTGCTTGCGATTCCAGGTAGGACTCAATGGCGAAATCACCGAAAAACTGATCGCCCTCGTGGCCCTCGGACAGCATGCGCTCGCGGCCAAAGCGCTCTTCCCATTCTTCCGCAGAGCGATAGGTAATCATGCCCAGCTTCCGCGCCAGTCGCTGACCACTGATGGGTGGATCATCCGGTTCGTAGCGACCACGGTCCCATTTCGGATCCTGCCGAATCATCTCCCGCTGCAAGGAACGTACTGCGATGGAAAACGGCAATGCGCGCGTCGCGGATGACACCGAGAGGAACGATGCACTGAGTTCCGGGTGCCGAACGCAAAATGCGAGCGCGCTCATGCCGCCCATCGAACAGCCGATCGTCGTGTGTATTCGCTCCAGACCCAGCGCTTTGACCACCGCATATCCGCCGTCAGCCACATCTTCAAGCGTGAGTACCGGAAATTCCAGCCGGTAGGTCTCGCCGGTCGCCGGATTAACCGATGCGGGACCGGTCGAACCGAAACAACTGCCCAGAGAGTTGATGCAGATAATAAAAAAGCGATCGGAATCGAGCGGCAGACCGGAGCCGATCATGTCCTCCCACCATCCGGTCGCCTGATTCGCAGGCGACGACGCGGCGTGCGCCGAAGGCGACAGCCCGGTGAACAGCAAGATGGCGTTCTCGCCCTTGCCGCGCAATTCGCCCCAGGTTTCGTAAGCGATCGTCGGTGACTCGAGAAAGCCGCCTCGGTGCATTGAAAATTGCCCGTCGACTTTTACTTTCTTGGTTGCACCCATTGCACCTCAGCCCCGGACCCAGCATTAACAGCCAGTATAACGATCATGCGAACCACCGGGGCGTCAAAATCGTGGCCGCGGATCTTGGCGCGAATTCCCTGCGGCCGCTTCAGCGCTTCCTGACGTGCTTCATCAAGCGTTCACGCTTGCGTTGCTGGCGTGGCGTAAGCTTGTTGCGCCGGCCTTTGAAGGGATTCTTGCTGGTCTTGAAGACCATTCGAACCGGCGTGCCCATGAGACGAAACACTTTGCGAAAGCGATTGGCCAGATACCGCCGGTAGGCATCGGGAAGACGCTCGGTCTGGTTGCCGTGAATGACGATCACTGGCGGATTCCTTCCTCCCTGATGCGCGTAGCTTAATTTGATACGGCGACCTCGAACCAGCGGTGGCGCATGAGCGACGACCGCTTTCTCCAGTTCCTCGGTCAGGCGCTTGGTGGCCATGTCCCGCGTTGCCGCCTTGTAAGCGCGCCTCGCCGCAGGCAACAGGTCGCCAACACCGGTACCGTGCAGCGCAGAAATCGTATGTTGTTCCGCGAAGTCGAGGAAGGGCAGACGGCGCTCAAGTTGTTCATTCACGTGACGGCGGTGATCCCGATCCAGCCCATCCCACTTATTCGTCACCACAACCATCGCACGCCCGCGCTCAACCGCCAGCCCCATCAGACTGACATCCTGTTCCGTGACACCTTCCTGTGCATCGAGTACGGCGAGCACGACCTGCGAGCGCTCCATCGCCTGTAACGCCTTAATGATGCTGAATTTCTCAATGGTTTCGTGCACTTTTGACTTGCGCCGGACGCCAGCGGTATCAACCAGCACATAGCGTCGTCCGTCGCGCTCGAACGGCACTGCAACACTGTCGCGGGTCGTGCCAGGCTGATCGAAGACGACCAGCCGGTCCTCTCCCAGCAAACGATTGATGAGCGTTGATTTGCCAACATTAGGTCGGCCTATGACGGCAATTCGAAGCGCCCGGTCTTCGCTTTCGGACTCGGCGTCATCCTCAGACTCCGCCTCCTCACACGCATCGATGTACGGCGCGAGCACCTCATCCATCAATGCCGCGACGCGATCCCCGTGTGCGGCCGAAATAGCGACCGGGTCACCCACACCGAGGCCATGAAACTCCCCGGTGGCAATGGTTTGGTCCAGACCCTCTGCCTTGTTGGCGACCAGCCAGCTATTTTTCGCATGCTTGCGCACCAGTTCGGCGACATGCTCATCGGCGGCGGTAAGCCCGCTGCGTCCATCGACCATGATGATGGCAACATCGGCTTCCTGCAAAGCGATGATGGTTTGGTCGACCATGAGTTCGCTGATGCCGCTTTCGCCTCCTGCAACACCGCAGGTATCGATGACCAGGTAGGGAACCGGGCCGACTTTGCCGAAGCCATACTGACGATCCCGTGTCAGGCCGGGATAGTCAGCCACCAGGGCGTCACGTGAGCGGGTCAGGCGATTGAAAAGTGTCGACTTACCAACATTGGGTCGGCCGATGAGTGCGATAACGGGAAGCATTGAATTCGCCGGCAGCCATGCTGGCTCAGGTTTCGCCGTTCTCGTCCGGACCGTCCGATTTCAGCGGACGTTCGGGCTGTTTGACGGTGAACGCCGCGATGGTTCCCGACTCGTTTTGCACGATAAGGTTGCCACCGATCACGACGGGCGAACCGGAAATCATGCCCTTGCCAACGCGTACCCGTGCGACGGGCGTACCATCGCCATTGTCGAAAAAATGCACATAACCCTCGAAATCGCCGACGGCCACCGTCGTGTTGAAAGGCACGGGTGCGGTTGGCTCGCGCCGCACCAAGGCGGTCTGCCGCCACACTTCATTGCCGTCGCGTCGCCGTAAACCAATCACTTCGCCGTCGTCACTCAAGGTGTAAATATTTTCCCAATCGGCGCCGATTCCGGCGTGGCTCGAGATTTCGCGAGCCCAGAGAATCTGGCCCGACTCGACGGCAATCGCTGCCAGTTGTCCCTGGTAACCGACGGCATACACGTCCTGGCCAACCGCTGCGATTGCACCATCGATGTCCACCAGTCGCTCAAGATCTGAACGACCCGTTGGTCGCGACAGCACAGATTCCCATTCGACAACGCCATCATCGAGGCCGGCCGCGAGCAAGCGCCCATTGTCGAATCCGGCGATCACCGTCGTACCGACGATAATCGGGACCGCAGTTCCGCGCAGCGTCAACGGTGGCAGTGGCTGCTCCAGCAGCCATTTCTGAGTGCCGTCGAACAATGTCAGGCCACGTAACTTGCCGTCGATCGTCGCGATAACAACGACGCCATTCTTCACCAATGGCGGCGCGATGGATTCACCCTCAATGTTGCTGCGCCACAATTCCGTACCATCGGCAGCATTCAAACAAAACACTTCGCCCTGCAGGCTAACGACGATCAAACGGTCTTCACCCACGCCAGGACCGGCACTCAGCGTCTGCTCAAGCTTGACCCGCCATATGCGTTGACCGGTCTGTGGATTGAATGCAGTGACGATGCCGTCAATGCTGGCCGCATAAATTCTAATGCCATCACCTGACGGCTGCAGTGAGAGACGAAGAAACTTGCTGCCATCGCCGACCTTGCCGGACCAGATCTTTCTGATCTCCAGAGTCTGCTTGAAATCCAGCAATTCCGTCGGCTCCAGTTTCTCTTCGTCATCACCGCCGCCAAAAATACTGCAGGCTGATAATGCAGTGGCGGCAATGCCTGCCAACAAAAGATGGCCGAGAAACTTCACTCGCCAGTCTCCTCATCAACTGATGAAGCAGTTTCTGCCGACGCTTCAGTCGTTGCCGTTGCTGCAGGATTCTCTGCGTCAGCGGTGGGTGGCAAGAATTCGGGCAGATCGTTGATTTTCATTTGCACCAGTGCCGTATCAAGCAATTGCGTTGCTCGCGGATCCGCCATCGCCGCCTGGTAGGCCGCCTCCGCTTCCTGGTATCGGCGCAAATCAAAATTTGCATCACCCCTGACTTCGTTGTAACGAGGGGCAAAAGCGCTGCCGTCCTGACCATCAAGCAACGTCAGCACCTCTTCGGGCTTGTTTTGATACAACAGAATTTTGGCCAGGCGCACACGGCCGACGAATTGAATTTCTTTGTGACTGCCATCCGTCACCAGTTCCTGCAACGCGGTTGCCGCGTCCTGGTCGCGACCCTGATCCATGAAGATACGCGCCATGGCCAGTCGCGCCTCATCGGCGTAGATCGTTTCGGCGTAGTTCGAATAAATATCGGTCGCAATGGCTTGTGCCGGGTCAAGCCGGTTGTCCGCCACTTCATCCACCAGGGACTCATACAATGCTGATGCCTCAAGCTGTGTAGTCAACTGGCTGCTTCTCCACTGATTGAAGCCCAGGATGCCGCCAACGCCAATCACCAGGCCGGCGATCACGTAGCTGCCGTTTTCCTTCCACCACGCGCGAATTTCTTCGATTTGTTCCTTCTCGGAAAGTGTTTCGTCCACAATTGTGCCTTCTGTAAGTTTCAGGCCCGACACCGGGCCAATATGTTAATCCAGTTCGCCGAGCACGGTTTTGAGCTCAGCAAGAATTCCTGCAAGCGGGATGCTTCTCTGCGCTTCCCCGCTGCGCAAAGGCTTCAGTCCTACCACGTCCCCTGCAATTTCATCTTCGCCAAGAATCAATGCGTACAACGCACCGCTCTTGTCAGCGCGTTTGAGCTGTGACTTGAAACTGCCACCGCCAAGATTGACCTCAATTCGCACGGCGCCGATGCCATCTTTAAGCTCCTCGGTCAACTCAAAGGCTCTTGCCAATGCCTTGTCGCCTGCCGCCACGATATACACGTGCGAATCGCGCCTCGGTGCGACTCCATCGCAGGTTATAAACAGCGCAACCAGACGCTCGATACCCATCGCCCAGCCAATCGCCGGCGTCGGGCGACCGCCCAGCTTCTCCACCAGGCCGTCATAACGTCCGCCGGAACAAACGGCACCCTGCGAACCCAGTGCGTCCGTCACCCACTCAAACACGGTGCGATTATAATAATCGAGGCCGCGTACCAGCCGCGGATTCACGCTATACGCGACGCCGGCAGAATCCAGCAGTGACTTCAGCCCGGCGAAATGCTGCACGGATTCCTCGTCAAGATAGTCAATCATCACCGGTGCCGCCGCAATGATGTCCCGTAATTCAGGGTTCTTTGAGTCGAGAATCCGCAACGGGTTTTGCCCAAGCCGGCGAATACTATCCTCATCCAGCTGGTTTTTCACTGTCGTGAAGTAATCAATGAGTTCCTGTCGATAAATCGCCCGAGCTGCGTTCGTGCCAAGCGAGTTTATTTCGAGCGTCAAACGCGACAATCCGAGTCGCTGCCACATGCGCGCGCACAGAATAATCAGTTCGGCATCGACGTCGGGGCCGGCAAAGCCCATCGCCTCCACATCAAACTGGTGGAATTGGCGGTAGCGGCCCTGTTGCGGTTTCTCATAGCGGAACATCGGTCCCGAGGTCCACAACTTCTGCCGTTGATTGTGGAGCAAGCCATTGGTAATAGCGGCGCGAACCATGCTGGCCGTCGCCTCCGGCCGCAGTGTCAGGCTTTCGTCATTGCGATCGAGGAATGTGTACATTTCCTTTTCGACGATGTCGGTCACTTCGCCGATGGAGCGCCGAAACAGTTCCGTGTACTCAATGATCGGTAAGCGAATTTCCCGGTAGCCGTAGGATTCCACGACCTCCCGAACGATCTCTTGCAGATATTGCCAGGTTCCGGAGATGTCCGGCAGGACATCGTTCATGCCTCTGACTGCGCGCGGTTTCATTGGTGTTACGGTGCGTTGACGGTGAGTCGGGCGGTGCGACCACTGCGCATGGCGGCCGGGATGACGTAATCCTCGCCGTTCAGCACGACACGAACATTTGTGCTGTCGCCGAACAACGCACGCAACGGCGCGGCACCGGTGACGGTTACATTGCGTCCGGCCACCCCGAGATCAAAGTACAACCGTTTGCCAGTGGCATCCGAGACCTCGGTCCAGCAGTCGCCGCTAAAATTCATGGTGAGCGTCGCCTGTGGTACATCAGAGGGCGTCGATGACGTTTCCGCGGACACAATATCAGTGGCAACCGGCTCGGGCAGCGCGGCTTCAATGAAAGCCGCCCCTGAGTCCTCACCCGTGTCGCGCACGCCGACCGATGCGGAGGGATCCAGCGTCAGCTCATGCCCACTCGATGCATCCAGGTCACTTTCCACCGTCGCAGCGAACGGTGCCAGCACGCCGGCATCGGCCTGCACCGCGGCTTCGCCCGCTTGGTGTTCATACCACCAGTAGGCCGCTGCTGCAGCGGCGCCCAGGAGAACGACAATGACAATGACTTTGAGCCATCGACCAAGATTAAAGTCTCGTTCCCGGTTGCGCGGAGATCCCACCACCGGTGGCGCACCCGAACTGCGAGTCAACGCATAGTAGTCGGCCAGAATATCGTCCATCGGCACGCCCACAAGCTCTGCGTATTTCCGCAGATGGCCCTTCGCGAACACCGGCGCCCCGAGGGCGTCAAAATCATTTTCTTCCAGCGCCTGTATCTTTGGCTCGTCGAGGTGCAATTCTTTGGCGATGTCGAGTACCGAAATATCCTGCGCACGGCGAGCCTCGGCCAGGCGCATGCCAGCAAGCGGCGTGTCTGGCTCGGTCTCGACAGACTTGGGCGTGTCGGACATTGGCTACTCCGGTATCAGCCGGTCTCCAGCAGCCGCCTGGCTTCCGCAGATCCCGGATAATCGCGCAACAGCTCATTGGTGTAATCCGTGCTCGCGCGTGCGTTGCCGATGTCATTTTCAATCTGCACGGCAAGATAGAGTATCGCCGCCGATGAAGGATTTGCACTGAGATAGCGTTGCAGAAATGCGCGCGCAGACAGCTGATCGCCCGTCTGCCGCTCTAGCAGGGCCATTTGCAACAGCGCCTCGCCATAGCCCGGTTTCTCGCTCAGCGCGCGACGAAAGTACTGCTCAGCCAACGCCAGGTCCGGCTTTTGCGCCATGCAAACACCGGCATTCGTCAGCAGTAGGGAAGGAGAGGAGGGAGAGGGAAGAGGGAGGAAGAGATCAAATTGACTGCGTGCTTCATCAAAATCCCGCTGTCGGCAAAGAAAAACAGCGTAGCTGTTGCGAACATCGATATCGTGTGGCGCATAACGCACGGCCAACTCAAAATGCTCTGCCGCCAGGCGCGGAACATCCAGCGCCTGATAGGTCAGCGCCAGCACCGAGTGTGCGATCCCAAATTTCGGATCGAAGGTCAGCGCGTGCGTCAAGCGGTCCCTCGCAAGTTCGTATTGGCCGTTTTTGTAATATCTCGCGCCGAGCGAGTAATACTGTTTTGCGGCCTCAGCCGTATTCTCTTTGCGTTCAGGCGGCCCGCTCGTTGTCGACACACAGGCCATCACCATCAATACGGCAAGCCAACCCACCAGTAATTTCGCCCTGTTCATCACGATGCTGCCACCCTCCGCTTCCTGTCGCCCAGCCTGACCCGAATTCGATCGCTTACTTTACCAGCCAACTGCCCGCATGCGGCATTGATATCGTCGCCACGTGTCTTGCGCGTGGTGGCAATCAGCCCGAGATCACGAAGCCGCCGCTGGAAATGCTCGATCGTGGCAACGGACGAACGCTCAAAATCGCTGCCGCTAAACGGATTGAACGGTATCAGGTTTATTTTTGCCGGCTTGTCGCGCAATAACGCCGCCAGTTGTTCCGCATGCTGCAGCGAGTCATTAATGCCTTTTAGCATGACGTATTCGAAAGTGATGTAGCGATTCGCGCGTTTCGCCGCATACGCCCAGCACGCCTGCAACAATTCAGCGATCGGATGCATGCTGTTGATCGGCACCAGGCGACTGCGTAACTCATCGTTTGGCGCGTGCAATGACACCGCCAGCGACACATTGCAGTCGTCGCCGAGTCGCTTTAGCTGCGGCACGATGCCGGATGTGCTGACCGTAATACGCCGCCGGGAAAGTCCGTAAGCATAGTCCGAGAGGAGTATTTCCAAGGCCGGTATCAAACTGCGATAGTTCGCCAGCGGCTCGCCCATGCCCATGAACACAACATTGCTTACGGCCGGATCACCGCTGGCTCGAGGTGGCAACACACGATTCGCGTAGCAAACCTGCCCAACGATTTCGGCGGAGGTCAGGTTGCGATTGAATCCCTGAGCGCCCGTCGCGCAAAATGCACAATTCAGCGCACAGCCGACCTGTGAGGATATGCACAACGTGCCGCGTCCGGGTTCGGGGATAAAGACCGTCTCTATTGCCTGTCCGCCGCCGGCCGCGAATAACCATTTGACCGTGCCGTCGACTGAGCGCTGTTCCGACACCGCCTGCGGTAATGCAATCTCTGCGACTTCATTGAGTTGCGCACGCAGACTTTTGGACATATCGGTCATCACATCGAAACCATCGGCACCGCGCTGGTGAATCCACTGCATAAGCTGACGCGCGCGAAACGGTTTCTCGCCGAGATCCGCGAAAAACGTTTCGAGCACGGGTTGCGACAACCCGACCAGATTCTGCTTGGTACTGTCAGCCTGCATTTCTTTTCATCCTTGCCGCATTAACGAGTCCGCGGCCACACTCCGTCATCGCCGAAGAAAAACTCAATTTCCTGGGCAGCCGTGTCTGTCGCATCCGAGCCGTGCACGATGTTCTCTTCGATGCTGTCGGCAAAATCAGCGCGAATGGTGCCGGCATCGGCTTCGGCCGGATTGGTGGCACCCATGATCTTCCGATGGGTATCCACAGCGGCTTCGCCCTGCAATGCGGTGACCATTACCGGACCCGATGTCATGTAACTGACCAGATCATTGTAAAAGGGCCGTTCCTTGTGCACGGCGTAAAAACCCTCTGCCTGTTCCTTGCTCAGGTGCTGCATTTTTGCAGCGACGATATTCAGGCCGGCCTTCTCAAAGCGGCGGTAGATTTCTCCGATCAGATTTTTTTGCACACCATCGGGCTTGATGATTGAGAGCGTTTGCTCAACGGACATTCGATTATTCCTTGCTGGATTGATGATAAAGACCGGACACGAAGATGCAGACGCTGCGTAAACCGTCAATTTTACAAGTAAACACAGCAGCAGACAACGCAACTGGCGGCGCAACCTCGGGCTTTTCTGCCGGCTGGCTGGAGAAGTGCAGGAACGGTGACTCAGACGCTGAAGCTTTCACCACAACCGCACTCACCGGTCACGTTCGGATTGCGAAAACTGAACGCCTCATTCAGGCCTTCCTTGACGAAATCGACTTGCGTGCCGTCGATCAATTTTAGGCTGGCCGGGTCCACAACCACCTTGATGCCGTGATCTTCAAAGACGATATCGCCCTCCTCCACGGAATCCGCATAATTCACGACGTAGGCAAAGCCGTTGCAGCCGGTCTTCTTGATCCCCAGGCGCAGGCCAATTCCCTTGCCGCGTGCTTTCAGGTGACTCCTGACGCGGTCTGCGGCGGGTTGTGTCAGTGATATTGCCATGATTATTCGTTAATTCCTGTTTATTGCCTTGCCATCCACCTGCGACAGCAGGGCCTGGATGGCGTCCTCAAGCAGTAGTATACGGCCCATTTTCTCAACTGGCACCCCCAATGTTTCCATAAGATCGGAAACACTGAATTCCTGCAGCTTATTGACCGCCCCGCCTTCGAATCGTTCGCAAGTTGCCTCGGCTGCCGCAATCAGGTGCGGGCAGCCAAACACGCGAAAACGCAACGCTGCAAGGATTCCTTCGGTCACGCCGGCGATCAGCAAAATCTGGGCGCCTGCAGTGGCTTCACTTGCCCGTGCCTCATACCGCCGCCCATTGCCAGCCGCTGCATCGCCCGCGTGACGCGGATTCTGAAACAAGCCACGCACTTGCTCATTGTACGGCCCGAGCAGCACCGGTTCGGTGACACTCGTCATGCCGCTGCATCCGGCGCAATCGTCCGCAGTCTTGACACCGCTGACCGGTACAACTTGACGGCAAGATCAATATCGCTGCGCGACGTTTCCGGCCCGTAGCTGAATCGAATCGCGCTCTGCGCTTCAAGATCTGTGCGACCAAGCGCTTTTAAGACGAACGAGGGCTCACCACTTTGTGCGTTGCAGGCTGAACCGCTCGCCACGCAGAGTGGTTCCAGTGCCAGCATCAGGCTTTCACCCTCCACGCCTTCGGCACTGATGTTGAGAATGCCCGGGTAGTGCGACTCTGCGCAACCGTTGCGCGTGATGCCCGAAACGCCGTTCAGGCCACGCCACAATCGTGCCTGCAACGTCGTCACATGCGACAGGTTCTCGGCCAGTCGATTCTGCGCCAGCCTTGCTGCGACACCGATGCCGATAATCTGGTGCAAAGCGGATGTGCCAGGCCGCAAGCGTCGTTCCTGACCACCACCGTGCAGCAGCGGTGCCACCCTGCAACCGGGCCGATTGGCCATGTAAAGTGCGCCGATGCCCTGTGGGCCTCGAAACTTGTGCGCCGTTAATGACAGCAGGTCCACCGGCAATGCTTCGAGATCAATGTGCAGCTTGCCCACCGATTGCGCCGCATCAGTGTGAAACAGTACATCGCGCGACCGACACAAGGTCCCGATCGCTTCGATGTCCTGGATCACACCCGTCTCATTGTTGACGTGCATGATGGAAACGAGCTGGGTCTGGTCACGCATCGCCGCTTCGAGATCTGACAGCGGGAGGATACCGTCAACACCCGGTGACAACCGGGTGACTTCGAAGCCTTCTTTCTCAAGCGCATCGAATGACTCGGCCACCGCCTTGTGTTCCGTCGTCATCGTGATCAGGTGGCGGCCTCGATGGGCTCGAAAGCGCGCCGCACCGATGATCGCCAGGTTGACCGATTCGGTCGCCCCGGAAGTCCAGATCAGATCCTGCGGTTGTGCGTTGAGCAACAGGCCGAGTTCCTGCCGCGCCGTATCAATCGCCGCGCGCGCCCGGCGCCCGACAATGTGGTTCGAAGATGCATTGCCGTAATCGGCACGTGCCGCGAAACAGGCCGACATCGCAACAGCGACAGCCGGATCTATGGGTGTGGTCGCGGCATGATCGAGATAAACAGGCGAGCTCCCGTGCGCTGTCTTCATTCCGTCTTCTCCCTGGGATCAAGCGAATTCAGGATACCGCGAAGTATGTTGATTTCACTCTGGTCCGGCTGCGCACGGATGAGCAGCCGCCGTACCCGCCGAATCAGATGGCGCGGGTTATCGGGATCGAGAAACCCACTGTTTAAGAGGACGCTTTCGAGGTGAGCGTAAAACAGCTCGAGTTCTTCACCGGTCGCCGGCCGCGAATCCGGCGAATAGTCATTTTCGATTTCATCGAAACCAGCGACCCGCAACTCATAGCTCAGCACCTGCACGGCCATCGCCAGATTCAGCGAGCTGAATCCCGGCGTTGTGGGAATCGTCAGCAGTGTGTTACAGAGATCGAGGTCATCGTTGGTCAGGCCGGATTTCTCGGGACCGAATACTGCCGCCACCGTGCCGTGCCGGCTTTCTTTGAGCAGGCGCGCCGCACATTCTCTCGGCGCCATAGCGGGCCAGCCGATCGTTCTTGAACGAGCACTGGCCCCTGCGACGTAGGTGCAGTCTTTTAGCGCCTCTTGCAAACTGTCGACAACCCGCACGGCCTGCAGGATATCCTCGCTCCCGGACGCGCGAGCGGTGGCGTCTTCATGGGGAAACTCCCTGGGACACACCAGCATCAGGTCATGCAGACCCATGTTTTTCATCGCTCGCGCGGCAGCGCCGATGTTGCCGGAATGGGTTGTGCCGACTAAGACGATACGAACATTCATCAAGCTGGTTTTCCTGCAAGTTCAATAAAATGAGGCGCCTGCCACAGCAAAGGTTTGTTATTCTAGCGCGCCTGCTTAATACGGTGACAGTGCACCTATTCGGCTAATACGGTGACAGTGCACCTATTCAATGGTTATGGCCAGGCCATAACCATTGAATAGGTGCACTGTCACCGTATTAGCCTGTCACCGTATTAATGCTTTGTTCAATTTGATGGGATCGCACCATGCATGCATTACTCAATGTGGCCGTAATGGCCGCTCGCGATGGCGGTAATACGCTCATTCGCAGCCTGAAGAAGCTCGACAAGCTGAAAGTGGAGCAGAAAGGGCACAACGATTTCGTCAGCGAAGCAGACCGGATCGCAGAAAAAGCGGTCATCGACATGATCCACAAGCATTATCCCGACCACGCCATTCTCGCTGAGGAAAGCGGCGCCAGCGGTGAATCCGATTACTTGTGGGTTATCGATCCACTGGATGGCACCACCAATTTCCTGCATGGTTTCCCGGTATTTTGTGTCTCCGTCGCTTTATTGCACAAGGGTCGACCCGAGCATGCCGTCGTCTATGATCCCCTGCGGCAGGAGTTGTTCACCGCATCGCGCGGCCAGGGGGCGGAACTCGATGGTCATCGCATTCGTGTCAGTGGCCTGAAAACCATGCAGCGGGCACTGGTTGGCACGGGCTTTCCCTACCGTGATTCGAACCAGGCGATGGCCCCGTACATGAAAATGTTCACCACTGTCATGGCTCGCACCTCCGGCATTCGCCGTCCGGGAGCCGCTGCACTGGATCTTTGTTACGTCGCCGCCGGCCGCCTCGATGCGTTCTGGGAAACCGGCTTGCGTAAATGGGATATTGCGGCAGGCGCGCTGATCATTCGCGAAGCCGGTGGCATCATCACTGGCCTGGACGGCAGCGAGGATTACCTCGAGACAGGTCATGTCCTGACCGGTACACCGAAAATCTACAGTGGCTTGACGCGACTCTTTGCGCCGCACATTAAGGAAATGTTTGGCGCGTCATAGAGCCTTCGCGAGGAACGCTCTCAGGGCAGATCGTCGATCAGATCCGGGTCGATCTCAGGCGGCAACAAATCCTGCGCCGTGACCTTCAGATTCAGCGCAATCGCACTCGCCGTGTAAATAGATGAATAGGTGCCGACAATAATGCCAACGATCAACGCGATAGAAAACGGAGCAACAGCCTCTCCACCCAGCAACAGCAAGGCAATCAGTACCAGCAGTGTGGTGACGCCGGTGATGATGGTGCGCGCAAGCATTTGATTGATTGACAGGTTCATCGCCTCTTCCGATGAGGTACCCCGGAGTTTCACAAAATTCTCGCGAATTCGATCGAACGTAACGACGGTGTCATTCAGCGAGTAACCGATGACGGCCAGTACGGCAGCAACAACCGTCAGATCAAAATCAAAACGGAACAACGAAAAGAAGCCGAGTGTGATAATGACGTCATGCGCCAGCGCCGCGACCGCGCCCGCCGCGAATTTCCACTGAAAACGGAACATCACGTAGCCAAAGATCATCAGCAGCGTGAAAATCATGGCCAGACCGCCCTTCTCCGTGAGTTCCTCGCCAACTTGAGGGCCAACAAATACCACGCGGCGCAAGTCCACATTCGGCTCATCCGCGGCAAGCGTATTGCGCAGTTTTTCCCGAATTTCGTTCGGTTTCGCATCCGCCTGCGGCGGCAGTCGCAACAACACATCTGTCGAAACACCGAACTCCTGGACCTGGACCTCATCGAAGCCCGCGTCGGCCAGCAGGCCGCGAATTTTGTTGAGATCGGCAGCCTGCGGATAACTAATCTCAAGCAGGACACCGCCCGTGAAGTCAATACCCAGCTCCAGCCCGCGAGTGCCGATTGAGACCAGTGAAACAACGATCGCCAGCGCAGAGATCGACAACGCGATACGGCGCCGCGATCGGCTCAGGAAATCGATACTGGTTTTTTCTTTAATCAGACGCATCGTGCGGATCCTATACCGGAAGGCTCTTGAGCTGCCGACCACCGAAAATCAGGTTGACGATGGTGCGCGTACCGATGATGGCCGTGAACATCGATGTGATAATGCCAAGCGACAACGTGATCGCGAAGCCCTTGATCGGTCCCGTGCCGAAAGCGAACAACACGATGGCAGCAATAAGGGTCGTTACATTCGCATCCATGATGGACGACAAGGCTTTGTCATAGCCTTCGTGTATCGCCGCTTGCGGCTTGTTACCAGCCGCCAGTTCCTCGCGAATTCGCTCGAATATGAGGACGTTTGCATCCACCGCCATGCCGACCGTCAACACGATGCCGGCAATGCCCGGCAACGTCAGCGATGCCTGCAGCAAGGACAGCAAGGCGACGATAAAAAGAAGATTCGAAAACAGTGCCACATTCGCGATCAGCCCAAAACCGCGATAATAGAACGCCATGAAAGCCACCACGGCAAGGAAACCGATGCTAACGGCCTTGAAACCGCGGTCAATATTGTCCTGTCCGAGGCTGGGGCCAATGGTGCGTTCTTCCACTTTGAACACCGGGGCTGCAAGTGCGCCGGCACGCAGCAGCAAGGCCAGGTCCCGCGCCTCAACGGGCCTCAACCCGGTTACCACGAAACGATCCTTGAAAATACCCCGAATGGTCGCCGTATTGATGATTTCCTCGGTCCTGATCGTGGTCGTATGCTTTTGGCCGTTAACCTCCGTCGTTTCCCGGCGTACCTCGATAAACACGGTTGACATGGGTTTATTGAGGTTTTCCCGTGTATTTTTCAGCATGCTGGTGCCGCCGGCCGAATCCAGCGTAATGAACACGGCGGGTGAGCCTTCGCTGAAGCCGGATTCCGCATCGATGATCTGGTCGCCCGATACGATAATCTCGCGACGCAACATCTGCCCCGTCTCACCATTGCGACCGGCATAGAAGCGTGATCCGGGAAAGGTTCCAGCCGTGTCAACCATGCGAAATTCAAGCGTTGCAGTCGCCGTCAGGATATCGTCCAGTCGATTGGGATCCTGCACGCCAGGTAACTGGACCACGATGCGATCGACGCCCTGTCTCTGCACGAGGGGTTCAGCCACACCCAGTTGATTGACACGATTACGCAGCGTCGTAATGTTCTGCTCAATGGCAAAATCCTGTCGTTCACGAATCTGGCTTGGGGTCATGCGCACGCGCAATGACTGACCATCGGCACCGTCCAGAATCAGCAGATCCGGATCAGCCGCCGCTATAACTTCCCGCGCCGCCTCCAGATTCTCCGCGCCGCGCACGCGAACAATGATGTCCGAACCATCGAGGTCAACCCGACTCCTGATGCTCGCGTCCCGCAGAAGCGTAGTAAAACTTTGTTCATAAAGTGTGAGCCGACTCTTGATGGCCGAGTCCATATCCACTTCGAGCAGAAAATAAACACCACCGCGAAGATCCAGTCCAAGACTCATTGGACTCAGACCCATGGCACGTACCCAATCGGGAAGTTTGGGTGCAAGCGTCAACGCAATGCTGGCAGATTGATCGAACTGACGCCGCAGTTTCTCGGCCGCAAGCATCTGATCCTCGACGTTATGGAAGCGCACAACCGCCCGCCCGTCCACCAGGTAGACGGCTTCAGGCTGCACGTCAACCGACGCGAGCGCGGTGACAATTTCATCAATTTTGGAGTCAGTGAATGCACGACCATCCGCGCTCACCATTTGCACTGCGGGCCCGCTGCCAAAAAAGTTGGGCAATGCCAGCAGAATGCCCAGCAGAAAAATGCCGAGCACAAGCATGTTCAACCAGGCAGGATATCGATTCATCAGAAAGACGCTTTATCGAAGCGAAATCAGGCGGCGTCAAGCGTGCCTTTGGGCACAACCTGGGACACCGAAGATTTCTGGATCTTGACCTCGACATCTTTTGCGATTTTGACGCTGACGTAGTGTTCACTCACCGCGGTCACTTTGCCCAGAATCCCGCCCGACGTCAGAATTTCATCGCCGGTAGACAGCTCACTGACCAATGCAGCATGCGCTTTCTGCCGTTTCTGTTGCGGCCGGATCAGGAGAAAGTAAAAAGCACCGAAGATAACCAGCATCGGCAGCAGGAAACCAAAAGGATCGGCAGCCGATGAGGCGTCCTGAGCGTGAGCTGAACTGATTAGAAAATCCATGTGTTTTTAGTCTTATATGAGGGACGTTAAAGTCCCGAGCCCAAAATTTAGCGCGCCATTATGGCACACGATTGACCAACATGGGGCCCAACCGACACGATTCAAGCATCACAATGCTCAATTTTCGGCTCCCACTATCCTCCGTCAATCAACACCCGAAGCATAAGTAGCACGAAGATCAACCACGTAGCGCACCAGCGAATCAGCCTCAATCGCTCGCCGCAAATCCCCCATAAGTTTCTGATAGTAATGCAAATTGTGAATCGTCCCGAGCCGGGATCCGAGTATTTCACCGCATTTCTCAAGATGTCTCAGGTAGGCGCGACTGTAATGTTGACAGGTGTAGCAGGCGCAATCCGGATCCAGCGGTCCGGTGTCCCCGGTATAGCGCGCATTGCGAATCTTGACGACACCCTGGGAGGTAAACAGGTGACCGGTGCGGGCGTGACGCGTGGGCATGACGCAATCAAACATATCGATCCCGCGACTTACGCCCTCGGCGATGTCCAGGGGCGTGCCGACGCCCATCAGGTAACGGGGTCGCGCTTGCGGCATTTGTGGCAGTAGCGCTTCGAGGATCTCAATGCGTTCGGCCTCGGGCTCGCCCACGGCAAGACCGCCGATGGCGAAACCGTCGAAACCGATATTTTCGAGCCCGGCCAGGGATTCCTGCCGCAGAGGATCATAAACGGACCCCTGGACGATACCGAACAAGGCTTCACCTCGCTCGGGAGCGACGTCGCGCAGTGCGTCGAACTCGTGCCGGCTGCGTTTGGCCCAACGCAGGGACAATTGCATGGATTCACGCGCTTCGGTTTGCGTGGCCGGATACGGCGTGCACTCGTCGAAAATCATGCTGATATCGGCGTTCAGGTCATGCTGGACCTGCATGGATCTCTCCGGGGTGAGCATGATTTCATCCCCGTCGACAGGGGAACGGAAGCACACACCTGCTTCGCTGAGTTTGCGCATGGTGGCCAGGGAAAAAACCTGGAAACCGCCGGAGTCCGTCAGGATGGGCCCGCGCCAGTGCATGAATTCGTGCAGCCCCCCGTGCTTGCGAATGACGCCGGTACCCGGCCTGAGCATGAGGTGAAAGGTGTTGCCGAGAATAATGTCAGCACCGCTCTCGACGACTTCCTCCGGCGTGACGCCTTTGACGGTGCCGTAAGTGCCAACCGGCATGAAGGCCGGCGTGCGGACTTCGCCGCGACCTAACTCAATCGTGCCGAGGCGAGCGGCACCGCTCGTTTTCCTGAGGGTGAATTTCATTGCGATGGTGACTCGGGAAGAATCAGCATGGCGTCTCCGTAGCTGAAAAACCGGTAGGCATTGTCGACCGCATGACGATACGCATGCAATATTTGTTTTCTGCCCGCCAGGGCGGCGACCAGCATCAGCAGGGATGACCGGGGCAGATGGAAATTGGTCAACAAGGCATCGACGCTTTGAAAGCGGTAGCCAGGACGAATGAAAATATCCGTCTCGCCACGCCACGGAGCCATCACGCCGTCGATCGTGGCGGCCTCTAGCGCGCGCACGGATGTGGTGCCAATGGCAATGACGCGCCCGCCTGCCTGCCGTGTTGCGTGGATGGCCGACACCACGGCGTCACTGACCTCAACACGCTCCGCATGCAGCCGGTTTGCCTCGACTTGCTCCTCGCGGAGTGACTGAAAGGTGCCGGCGCCGACGTGCAAAGTGACAAAACAATGGCGGATACCGGCCCGAGACGTTTCGTCGAGCATCTCGGCATCAAAGTGCAGGCCCGCAGTGGGCGCTGCCACGGCACCGGCCTGACGGGCGTACACCGTCTGGTAACGCTCATCGTCCTCGGCTTCGGCGGCACGATGCAAATAGGGCGGTAACGGCATCTCGCCCTCGGCATCAAGAAATTCGGCGAGAGGCCGGGAGAATTCGAGTTCGAATAAATCGGCGTCGCGACTCACGACTCTGGCTGTGCATTCACCGGCAAACAATAATTGCGTGCCGGGTTTGGGAGATTTGCTGGCGCGCACATGTGCCAGGCAGGAATGGACACCGGTTATGCGCTCGACGAGCAATTCGATTTTGCCCCCCGAATCCTTGTACCCATGGAGTCGGGCCTTGATGACTTTTGTGTCGTTGAAGACCAATAAGTCGCCACGACGCAAGAAGGCAGGCAAGTCCCCGAAGCGGCGATCGACGAGACGATCCGCGGCACAATCGACAATCAACAGGCGACTGGCACGCCGTTGCCGGGTCGGGTAGCGGGCAATCAGGCGATCAGGCAGCGTGTAATCGAAGTCGCTCAAGTGCATGGGCGCGCATGTTAGCAAAGGCACGCGTGCCCACTGGCAGAAAAATCAGAATTTGTTTGCGAGCGACGATAACTCGCCCATGTGTCTCACTCGGATCGCCACACCTTTGAGCCAGGCACGACGTGTATTTGCATGTCGCTTTGCGGGAACATGAATTGCTCGAGCCGCTGGCTGCTGCGATTATCGGGCACCTCTATCTTCAGTGTCTTGCGACGCTTGTCACGCATGATCTTGATTTCAAGTTTCTCACCGCTCTGGTACGAACTCAGGATCCGAATCGTATGTGACACCGAGTTGGGTTTGCGCCCGTCAATACTCTGGATCACGTCGCCATCGCGTAACTGAAACTCCTCATCCCGCGGTGCGCTGATAACCAGAAAACCCTCTTCCGTACCAAAATAACGGCCCAGGTCCTCGGTCAACTTGACCATTTCCATATCGCCCCAGCCACCCGCACCGGATATGAAGAAAAATTGCGAAAAGTCCGCGTCAGGTGCGCCCGGCGCTTGCGGTGGTAAAGCGAATTTAAAGCCCTGCGATCCGGGACCGCGGAAATGAAAACTATGCACCATCATGCGCTTTGGGCTGACTTCGGTAGTAAGCACCTTGCCATTGCGCAAATACTCCACAGCCAGTACATCGCCCTCTTCCACGCCCGACAGAAAATCAAGCAGCTTGCTGTTGGCTTCATGTTCATTGTCAGCGCTCAATGATTCTTTGTTGATGGTGGTAATTACGTCATCCGAACGGAGTCCTGCTTCAGCCGCTGCACCGCCCGGAGATACGCCAAGAATCTTGACACCTGCAACCGCTTCCTTGTCCTGAGTCGAGCCTATGGTGATACCGAGGACAGGACGGTCGTCGAAATCCGTATCAAAATTCCAGCTGTTGCTGCCAACAATCCGCAGTTGACGCGAGCTGAGTTCACCGATTCGACGTGCTGCCTCTGCCATCAGTGATTCCGCGTCGCGCATTTCAATTTCTATATCAACGCGCGTGCTTTCCATTCGAGCGTGCTCTCTTTCCACTGCTTGCTGCGCAGCTTCGACGGCCTGTCGATTCGCATGGTCTTTTTCCACTGACGTTTGCGCCAGCGCCTGCAAGCCAAACAAGGCTGCCGTGGTCAGCACCAGAATTTTTGTCCAGTTCTTCATAGTCATACTCCTAAATCATTGCGCGGCAAAAAGGCTTCCTCATTGCGCACGAATCTATTTTTCCAACAACGCCTCAAAACGCCATCCTCTGGGTCTGCGCGTAGCGCACCCGCAACAGTAAATCCATCAACCTGACGCGTTCTCCCCAAAAGACCTGCTGCTGCTCCGGCGTCATGCTCGACCCTGCCTGACTCAACTGAAAGTCGATCGCGGCAATGCGATCCTGCAGATCGAAAA
>JADFNG010000110.1 GCA_022563505.1 Pseudomonadota bacterium
GGCGGTTTTTGCGTTTCTCTTAGCGTGAGAAAAGCACTGGGGAGTAGCACCCCAACCGTTCCTGCGTCCGCCATTGCACGTACACCCGTCTCGGATGTGTATTCCAGGTGGTCCGCCGACAAGGCCGAGAAACTGGCGGCAAACTCGGCGCTTCCCGTGTCACTCAATTGATCCGCATGTAGTTTGACCGGTATACCGAGTTCCGTTGCGCGCTCAAACAGTCTCGCAACTTCGGTCGTCGAAAATGCAATGCTCTCGCAATAAGCATCAACGGCGTCGGCCAGACCGCGTTCGTTTGCGGCGGGCAAAACCTCGTCGCATACGAAGCTGACGTAGTCGTTGCTGCGGCCGGCAAACTCGGGCGGGATCGTGTGCATGCCCAGAAAAGTGGTTCTGACGGACAGGTTATTTTCTTCGGCCAATGCCTTGCCAACTTCCAGCATGCGCATTTCCGTTTCGAGATCCAGGCCGTAGCCCGACTTGATCTCTATCGTCGCAACGCCTTCCTTTCTTAAGGCCAGCAAACGTTGCTGCGAAGATTCGCCCAGTGCTGTCGCTGTTGCATCGCGTGTCGCACGTACGGTCGACATGATGCCGCCGCCGTCTGCCGCGATTTCCTCGTAGGTCGCGCCGTTGAGTCGTGCCTCGAATTCAGTCGCACGATTGCCCGCGAACACCAGGTGCGTATGACAGTCGATGAGGGCAGGGGTCAGCCAGCGGCCGGACAGAGATTGTTTTTCCTTGCAGGAGACGTCGGGGCACTCAGCAACCGGGCCCAGCCAGGCAATTCGTCCATCCGCAATGGCGAGCGCCGCGTCTTGGATGACGCCGTAGGGCACATCGCCTGCACGCATCGTTGCGATGCTGACGTCGGTTAATAAGAGGTCCCATTCGGGCATGCTTCGGAGCTCGGTAATGTGTGCCTTTATTGCATTGGACGGTAGCATGGTTTAGCCTGTATATACAACCTGGAGAGGCCACGAACATGACCCCCCTTTTCGCTCGCAAAGCCTTGCTGGTCAATGGCTGGCAGGAAGATGTACGGCTGTCCATCGACGCCGGGCGGATCGTTGCGATTGACACCGCCTGCCGGCCTCAGGGTGACGAAACCATAGCGGGAATCGTCATACCGGGGCTCTGCAATGCACACAGCCATGCATTCCAGCGTGCGCTGGCCGGGCACACCGAATACCGTGGGCCGGCGGAGAAAGACAATTTCTGGACCTGGCGGCAGCTGATGTATCAACTCGCGGCGCGCATTGACGCCAACGCGTTGCAGAACATCGCGCGACAGTTGTATGTGGAGATGGTCTCAAGCGGATACACTACCGTGGTCGAATTTCATTATCTGCATCGGCAACCGGGTGACCGTGCACTCACGGATGCCATGCTTAAGGCGCTGATAAAAGCCGCGGATGATGCCGGCATTCGCATGACGTATGTACCGATACTGTACGAGCGCGCCGGCTTTGGCGATAAGCCGCTTTCGCCTGAACAAGAGCGATTCGCTGCATCGCTGGATGAGTTCACGGCGCACTATCAGCAGGCAGCGACATTGATCAATGGCCCGCATTCGCTCGCCATCGGCGCGCACAGCTTACGGGCCGTGTCAGCTGATTCACTGGAGCGAATCGCCGAGATTGCAACGTCGGACGGGGTGCCGTTACACATTCACATCGCGGAACAGCAACGCGAAGTCGATGAGTGCATGGGCGCCTACCACGCGCGCCCCGTCTACTGGCTGATGGACAATTTTGACGTTAATAGCCAGTGGTGCCTGGTGCACGCGACCCACATGGACGACGAGGAACTGGAGCGGGTCGCCAAATCGGGCGCGGTGGTTTGTTTGTGCCCCAGTACGGAAGCAAATCTTGGCGATGGACTGTTCCGCTTGCAGCCGTACTTGCAGAACGACGGCCGCATCGCAATCGGCTCGGACAGTCACGTAACCGTCAATCCTTTCGAAGAACTGCGCTGGCTGGAATACGGGCAGCGCCTGGCGGCACAGGAAAGAAACGTTGCCGCTGTTCGCATGCGCAACACCGGCCGCAGCCTGTATGAGCTCGCAGCCACCGGCGGGGCCATCGCGGCCGGCGACCCTGCAGGTGGTCGTCTTGAGGTGGGCGCCCGAGCCGACCTTGTGGTACTCGATGACCACAGCCCGATGTTGGTGGGCCATGACGCAGATTCATTACTGGATGCACTGGTGTTTTCCGGATTCACCTTGCCCATTGATCGCGTCATGGTGGACGGTAACTGGAAAGTGCTGGATGGCAGACATACCTGTGTCGAGCTGGCGCGACAAAAGTTTGCGGAAACGATTGGACGTTTAAACTGGAACGAGATGGCCGCGCCATGAACGTACAAACGAAACCCCGTTATCAACAACTCAAGGATCGGATCATCGAGCAGATTTCCAGTGGCGATCTGCGGCCGCATGATCGCGTGCCATCCGAGAACGAGCTGGTGGAATCAGCCGGCGTGTCGCGGATGACCGCGAATCGCGCCTTGCGTGAATTAACCCATGAGGGCTACGTCGATCGGGTCGCGGGTATTGGCACATTTGTGTCTGACCTCAAAGCCAACTCGCATTTGCTCGAGGTGCGGAATATTGCAGACGAAGTCGCGTTGCGAGGACACGTACATTCGGCATACGTTGTGCGGCAAATACGCCAACCGGCCGCAGAGGAAGTTGCATGGGCCTTGCATATTTCCGAGGGCAGCGATGTATTCAGTATTCTGCTTGTGCACTGCGAGGACGGTGTGCCGATTCAGGTTGAGGATCGCTATGTTGTGACGGAATTTGCACCGGCATTTCTCGAACAGGATTTCACGGCCGTCACACCGAGCGCCTACCTGAGTGACATATCCCCCCTGCAGGAAGCGGATCATGTCGTGCGGGCAGTCATGCCGGACAAGGATGTGCGGGGCCGCCTGAAAATGGCCCTGCAGGAACCGTGCCTCATGGTAATCCGGCGTACGTGGGCGAAGGGCAAGCCAGTGACTTACGGGCGCTTGCACCATCCGGGCAGTCGCTACGAATTGTCCGGTCACTATGCGACGCCCGTTGCGCCCCACAAGCCAAAAACTGAATTTCAACGCAACGGTGTCAGATCATTATGAATGGAAAAAGAATCGTCAAAGCGGCAACCGGCACAAAGCTGCAGGCAAAAAGCTGGTTAACCGAAGCGCCTCTGCGCATGTTGATGAATAACCTGGATCCGGACGTCGCTGAGCGCCCGGATGACCTGGTCGTTTACGGTGGCATCGGCAAGGCTGCACGTAACTGGGAGTGTTTCGACATGATTGTCAAATGCTTGACCGAACTCGAGAATGACGAGACCTTGCTGGTGCAATCGGGCAAACCGGTCGGGGTCTTCAAGACACATGCCAACGCGCCGCGCGTATTGATCGCGAACTCCAATCTCGTGCCGGCCTGGGCGAACTGGCAGCACTTCCGGGAACTCGACCGGAAGGGCCTGATGATGTTTGGCCAGATGACGGCGGGCTCGTGGATCTATATCGGCAGCCAGGGAATTGTGCAGGGGACCTATGAGACCTTCGTCGAAATGGGTCGGCAGCATTTTGCCGGAGATCTTGCGGGGCGCTGGATCCTGACGGCCGGCCTGGGTGGCATGGGCGGCGCGCAGCCGCTGGCAGCCACTATGGCAGGTGCCTCGATGCTGGCGATCGAATGCCAGCAGGATCGTATCGAGAAGCGTATTGAGAGCGGCTACCTGGATCGAAGTGCGACCAGTCTTGACGAGGCAATGGCCATTATTGATGAGTCCGTGCGCGAGAAAAAGGCCATATCGGTCGGCTTGCTCGGCAATGCGGCTGAACTGCTGCCCGAAATGTTACGTCGTGGCATCAAACCCGACGCGGTGACGGATCAGACGTCGGCGCACGATCCGGCCAACGGTTATCTGCCGATTGGCTGGTCGGTGGATAAATGGATTGAGCAGCGAGCATCCAATCCGGACGCGGTGGTTGCCGCATCCGTCAAGTCGATTGCGATTCATGTTAAGGCGATGCTTGAGTATCACGCCATGGGTATACAGACCTTCGATTACGGCAACAATATTCGTCAAGTCGCCCTCGATGAGGGTGTAAAGAATGCATTCGACTTTCCGGGCTTCGTGCCGGCTTATGTGCGGCCGTTATTCTGCCGCGGTGTCGGTCCGTTTCGCTGGGCCGCGCTGTCCGGGGACCCCGAAGACATTTACAAGACCGATGCGAAGGTCAAGGAATTGATACCCGACGACGCACACCTGCACCAGTGGCTGGATGCCGCTCGCGAACGCATTCAATTCCAGGGCATGCCCGCACGAATTTGCTGGGTGGGTCTCGGCGAGAGAGATCGCCTGGGTCTCGCGTTTAACGCGATGGTTCGCAGCGGCGAACTGAAAGCGCCGATCGTCATCGGCCGGGATCACCTGGACAGCGGTTCGGTGGCAAGCCCGAATCGTGAAACAGAGTCGATGCTTGACGGGTCGGACGCCGTTTCCGACTGGCCATTGCTCAATGCGCTGTTGAATACGGCGGCTGGCGCAACCTGGGTGTCATTTCACCATGGGGGTGGCGTTGGCATGGGGTATTCGCAACATGCCGGTTTCGTCATTGTCTGTGACGGCAGCGAGGACGCCGATCAACGCATTGCGCGCGTCCTGTGGAACGATCCCGCGACGGGCGTCATGCGGCATGCGGATGCGGGTTACCAGGATGCGATTGATTGCGCGCGCGAGCATCGCCTCAATCTGCCCATGATCGACCTGTAGGTGGTGGCGATGAAATTACGCATCGATGATCAGGCGTTGTCCCTACGGGAACTGCGCGCCATCTGGGAAGGCGACGTTGAGGTCACCATAGGCAGCAGTGCCGCAGATCGAATTGCCCGGTCCGAAGCGGTAATCAAGAATGTGCTCGCGCACGGCGACCGGGTTTACGGTGTGAATACCGGTTTTGGCCAGCTTGCGCAGGTCAAGATCAGCCATGATGATTTGAGCAAACTGCAAGTGAATCTCGTGTTGTCGCACGCGGTTGGCACCGGTCCCTTGTTGCCCGACCCGATTGTCCGCCTGACGATGGTCATGAAGATAGCCGCGCTCGCCCAGGGTTATTCGGGTGCGCGACTGAAACTGGTGAACGGTCTTTGCGCGCTTTTGCAGCACAAAATATATCCGTGCATTCCATCCAAGGGTTCCGTCGGCGCGTCCGGCGACTTGGCGCCGTTGGCACATATGGCGGGAGCGCTGATTGGCGTTGGCGATGTTCGCGTTGATGGTGAAAAAATGCCGGCGAAGCGTGCGCTGGCGGCTGCCGGGCTAGAGACGCTGGAACTGGCGCCAAAAGAGGGGCTCGCTCTGCTCAATGGCACACAGGTATCGACTGCGCTCGCGCTCGCAGCGCTTTTTCGTTGTGAGCATGTATTGTCGGCGGCCTTGGCTTCTGGCGCGATGGCGACCGATGCGATCAAAGGCAGCGACACGCCATTCGATGATCGCATTCACCGGATTCGCGGTCATGCCGGGCAGGCCGACGTTGCATCGTTGTTACGCGAACTCATGCAGGGAAGCGAGATTCGCGCATCGCATGTTGATTGTGTGCGTGTGCAGGATCCCTATTCCATCCGTTGTCAGCCGCAGGTCATGGGCGCTTGCCTCGATGTAATGCGCCATGTTGCGCAGGTACTGACCATCGAGGCAAATGCGGTGACGGACAATCCGCTGGTGTTTGCTGATACGGGCGAAATCCTGTCGGGCGGCAATTTCCACGCGGAACCGGTTGCCTTTGCCGCGGATCACCTGGCATTGGCCATCGCTGAGATCGGATCGCTGTCGGAACGGCGCATCGCTTTATTAATCGATTCCCACCTCAGTGGCTTGCCCGCGTTTCTGGTTGAGGACGGCGGTTTGAATTCCGGCTTCATGATGCCGCAGGTCACTGCGGCGGCGCTTGCTTCGGAAAACAAATCGCTCGCCCATCCTGCCAGCGTTGACAGCCTGCCGACATCAGCGAATCAGGAAGACCACGTGAGCATGGCGACATTCGCGGCAAATCGCCTGCACGCGATGCTCGACAATACCGATAATATTGTGGCCATTGAATTGCTGGCTGCTGCACAGGGCATTGATTTTCATCATCCGCAGCAGAGTTCCGAAGTGCTGGAGAATTTCATGAAAGAACTGCGCGCGGTATCGCCACCGTACAAGCAGGATCGGTCGCTGGCCGGTGAAATTTCAGACGTGTCCAGCATGGTCGATGCGGGAATTTTCGTGGGACATTCTCGGGCAATACTGCCGAGTTTTTGCGCATGAGCGAATGTTTTAGTTTTCATGAGGGCGATTCCCCGCTGCTCATAAGTGTGCCGCATGATGGCCGCAACATCCCAGAGGATATTGCGCGTCAAATGACGTCAACGGGCTTGTCCATTCCGGACACAGACTGGCATGTCGCTCAATTGTATGAATTCTGTGACGAACTCAATGCCAGTGTGATCGTTGCGATTAATTCACGCTACGTCGTTGACCTGAATCGGTCGGCGACAGACGAAGCACTCTATGAAGGCAAGGTATCAACCGGTTTATGCCCGGCGAAAACATTTAATGGAGAGGACATCTATCGGGATGGAGGCGCTGTATCCGATGCCGAACAAAAGCGGCGTGTTGCGGCTTACTGGCAACCGTATCACGAACAGCTGGAGGGTCGTCTGCAACAGCTTCAGGAGCGATTTGGATACGCGCTCTTGTGGGATGCGCACTCGATTCCAAGTCACGTGCCGTCACTCTTTCCCGGTGAATTGCCCGTACTGAATATCGGTACCAACAACGGCAGCAGCTGTCCGGAGTGCGTGCGCGATGCTGTGGCGGCGGTAGCGACGTCCTCGTCTTACTCCACGGTGACAGACGGACGGTTTCGCGGCGGATTTATTACGCGCAACTACGGTTCGCCCGAGAAAAATCAATATGCCATACAGCTGGAACTGGCGCAGCGCTGCTATATGGATGAGGACTCCTGCACGTACAACGGGCCGAGCGCGGCACAACTAACGCAAACACTGCGGGCCATGCTGTTGACGTTCATGGAGATCTCGAAGCCCAGGCAGATTGCCGGAAAATAAGCATTTTCAACGTCTCGCCGGGTTCTGCAGCGAACATTTACCGGTCTCGCGTGCTTCGTTCAGCTCCGCTTCAGCCGGTTTCCGGCAATATTCCGACCGCTATCTGATTGTGCGTGGTTGCGCTATCATTATGTAATGGAAATATTCCGAAATTGACGATGGGAAACAAAATCATGAAAATTATGACGCGCTGTGCCGGTACGGTATTCGCTATAGCGATGTTTATCGTTCCGGCCTCGTCGTATGCAGCATCTGGCGCTGATATTGATGTCGAGGTCAACAAGACAATCGAAATCTTCAAGACCGATGTAAAGGGCGCTGATGTATTTCTGAACCAGGCGGCGGGCATCCTGGTTTTCCCTCGTGTAATCCAACTCGGCATTGGTATTGGTGGCGAAACGGGCGAGGGCGCACTGCGTA
>JADFNG010000026.1 GCA_022563505.1 Pseudomonadota bacterium
TCGTAATCCGTCAGTTCCGCGCCATCGCTGCCTCGCTGCGCGTGACCCACGTACTCGGAAGTCTGGTTGCTACCCGGCCCGATGGTTGCCATGGGTCGGCCCGGCGGCGGCGGAAGGTGTACCTGGACCAGCGTGGAATCGAGCAGCACATCGGCAATGAACCGTCGATCCTCTGCACGACAGGTCAGCCGGCGGTAAATCTCCTGGTCAATAACCAGGCCACTGATCGGCGCAACACGCTGAATCGTCAGGTTGAAGGAATCCGTATCTTCCGCATCGATACGATCGTAGTCGACCGCTGCCCGAATGGATTCGGTGGCGCCGGGCTCGAGTGCGTGCAGCGTGAGTACACCGTGATCGGCAAGCAGGCAGATCATGGCCCCGCGCGCGTTGTTGGCAACACGGACTACGTACAGTTGTTTGCCACCGTGCTCGAAGAACTGTTGCACGGCTGGCCCCAGACTGCTGAGCCGCCAGACGCCGCCAAAACGCCGTCGAAATTCAGCAAAGTTTTGCAGGTGAATCGGAGTATTCAGGGGGCCGCGAAGCGCACGGCCGATAAATGCGGTCGTGGTATGTGGGAACACGTCAATGGGTTGATCCATCGACGCAATTTCAGTGACCGTCATGCCTTGGTCTAAACCATCTGACAAACCTATCTCCGCGATTACCAGTCAGATATCCGTGGGTGAATTCTAATTATTGTGGGCGCCAGATGCTATTGTTCAGACCAAGTATTCCACCTGATTTGTGGCGCAATGACGAAATCAGAGCATTTACTGTCACGATTTCCGACACTCCGTCGGAAACTGAAGAAAATACGACTCACGAACCTGCCCACACCGGTGCGCGAGGCGCGCTATCGGCATCGTGATCGGACGCAAACAATCTGGATCAAAGAAGATAACCTGACGGGATACCCGTACGGCGGAAACAAGATCCGCAAGCTCGAATACCTGCTGCAACCAGCACTGGAAAAGCGCAAGAGTCGCGTCGCAACTTTTGGTGCGGTCGGCTCACATCACGCCCTCGCCACGGCTTTGGCTGCGCAACAAGTAGGGCTCGAATGCACTGCGTTCCTGTCGCACCAAACGAAAGTCCCCTCGATCCGGGCAACGCTGAATACGCACCTTCGAATCGGCACCGAGATTGTGCGCTACGGTGGCGCGTATCATGACCGGATCAGTACACTCAGAAAATACCTGCTAGGCCGAAATACCTGGGTCGTGCCGGCGGGCGGCTCTTCCTGGCTCGGCACGTTGGGGTTTGTCGATGCCGGACTGGAACTCGCCCGGCAGATAGACACGAAGCAATTGCCGCTGCCCGAACGGATTTATGTTGCCACCGGCACCATGAGCACAGCTGCCGGTCTGGCAATTGGACTGGCGCTGGCCGAACTGCCAATCGACATTCACGCGGTGCGGGTATCGCATACGTCCATTGCGAACCCGGCGGTACTGGAGCGCCTGATCAGGAAGACCGTAACGATGCTGAAGAGCCTGGACTCTTCTTTTCCCGTGGATATTGCCGCAAACACGCGCATCATATTGCGCGACGAATACTTCGGCGCCGGGTACGCACATAGCAACGCGATCATCGACGCCGCCATTGCGACTTCTGCCGATCAGTTTGACCTCGTGCTTGAGTCGACTTACACCGGCAAAGCAATGGCGGCGATGCTAGACGATCTGGACACGTTCGATGGCAAGACCGCCCGGCTTCTCTTCTGGAATACGTATTATGCCGTACCGCTGACGGAACCATCGGAGCATCCGCTCGACAGCGCGAAACTGCCGGAAGAATTCTTGCGTTACTTCACTTGATATTGGGAAACCGGGGCGAACAGGCGCGCATCGGAGCATCCATACTGGACACCTCCGGTCAGGAAACGATAGATTGCCGGAACACACTGAAAAGGATTCACGCATGCCGCTACGATTTCGGATAGCCCTGTCCCTTGTATTAGTAACGATTTTCGGCGCCTGCTCCCAGAAGCAGGCTGCACCGACATCGCAAGCCAGTGCTAAATACAACACTGAAATTCGCTGGACCAGTTACGGCATTCCACATGTCAAAGCCGATGACTGGGGCAGTCTTGGCTACGGCTTCGCGTATGCAACCGCAACCGATGCGATCTGCGTTATCGCTAAGGAGGTTGCTGTTGCAAACGGTGAGTTATCTGCTCATCTCGGTAGTGGCAACGGCAATATTGAAAGTGACGTTTTTCACCGTGCAATTATCACCGAAGAGCGATTACGACATTTCGGTAGCGGACAATCTGCCGACATGCGCGAATACGCCGCTGGCTATGCCGCGGGCTACAACCGCTATTTGCAGGATCATGCGGACAGCCTCCCCGACTCGTGTCGCGGCGAGTCCTGGGTCCGACCCATCGAGACGCTGGATGTTGCGCGACTGACGGTTGGCCTGGGAATTCGTTACGGGCTGGGTCAGTTCAAGAACGACATGGCACGCGCAGCACCTCCTGGAACACCTGTCGCTCAGGGCGAAACCGTGTTCGGACTGCCGCCGGGTCTGGGCAGCAACGCCGTCGCGCTCGGCAGGGATGTGACGGCATCGGGGCGAGGAATATTGTTGGGAAACCCGCACTACCCGTGGAGAGGTGGATCCCGGTTTCACATTATTCACACAACCATTCCAGGCCAACTTGACCTGATGGGTGCCAGCCTCTATTCAACCAGTTTTATCGCCATTGGATTTAACAAGGACGTCGCCTGGACGCATACCGTCTCCACGGCACTTCGCTTTACTCTCTATGAGTTATCGCTAAACCCGGACGATCCGATGGAGTATCGCTACGATGATGACTATCGATCAATTGATGCGCAAAAAGTTACGCTGGACGTGCGTGATGCTGATGGGCAAATACACGCCGAAGAACATACCGTTTACATGACGCATTACGGACCCCTGATCGCGAGTGACAGCCTGCCGTGGACTACCGAGAAAGCGTATGCGATACGCGACGCTGTCCTCGACAACAATGCCAGCACTGCAACGTACACATCGCTCGGCGTTGCAACATCCGTCGACGACGTTGAGACAGCGATCAGCCAGCAGGGTGTCTACTGGACCAACACCATCGCCGCAGATCGTCACGGAGACGCTTTTTATGCCGACATTTCCGGAACACCGAATGTCGATGCTGACCTTATCGATGCATGCCGTGTAACGGTCTCCGCATTGCCCGACTTCGTCATTGTCCTTGATGGTTCCAGGGCTGCCTGCGAATGGAAGACGGACTCGCGCAGCAAAATTGCCGGGACGCTTCCCGCTGAAGAAATGCCGCGATTGAAACGCAACGACTACGTAACCAACTCCAACGACAGTTACTGGCTGGCGAATCCATCCGCACCGCTGGAAGGCTACTCTCCGATCATCGGCCCCGAAAGAACCGTACGAACTTTGCGAACCCGTGCAGGGCTTACGTTTGTTGGTGAACAACTGGCGAAAGGGAGCAAGATAAGTGCAATGGATCTGCAGGGAATGTTATTCAGCCATCGAAACTTCGCTGCAGAGCTGTTACTGGATGACGTCCTGAAGCTTTGTGACGGCGGCTCAATGAAGGTCATGCTTGACGATGATGAAGTCGATGTCATGCCATCCTGCGACGCGTTGCGCGCCTGGGATCGCACCGCGAATATCGATAGTCGTGGTGGACAGGTATGGACCGAGTTTTGGCGTAACGCCCGAAAAATTAAAAATCTGTATACCGTACCATTCGATGCTAATGACCCCGTGAATACGCCTCGCGGCATCAATTTTCAAATTGCTGCCGTTGCAACTGCAATTAAAGAAGCAATGGCGACGGGGCAAAATGCGCTGGGCGATGCCGGCATTGCCCTGGATGCGGCCTGGGGCGACATCCAGTACGCAGAACGCAATGGCAAGAAAATCCCCATCCCGGGTGGTCAGGGTTGGGCCGGCATGTTCAGCATGATTGTTGCCGGCCTCAGCAAAGAAAAAGGCTATAACCCGATCGTGCATGGCAACAGCTACATTCAGGTCATTTCCTGGGACGCCGACGGTAAGCTGCAACCCCGCGGCATGCTCACCTACTCACAATCACAGGAAGCAGACTCGCCGCACTATTCTGACCTGACGGAATTGTATTCACAAAAGCAATGGATCGATTTTCCGTTCACTGAGGAAGAAATTCTCGCGGATCCGAATTTGACTTCGATTACTTTAAGCGGGGAGTAATCAAATCAGGGGGTTCCGCAGTCTAACGAATCGCCGAACTGGCCGCCAGATACTTGGCGCAAGTTAGCTAAAACGTTAGCGGGCTGTCTCAACATAAGATGCAAATGGTGATAACCATTGCGCACGACCAGGCTATAGGCTTCAAGGCCGGCGACCTAAGAGGTGTGTTCTGGATTGAGTTTCCTGACGGCGAATGAGCCTGATTGGCCCTCTCAGGCAGAATTAAAGCCCTGAATTTACTGGGAATAGTCGTTGACTACGGACTCTGGCCGTATATAATTCGCGCAGCTTGAAGGTACGCCTTATATTTATGCACACCATTTCGATGTCTCCAATTTAGTAGCTCGTCCTGATTTTCATAAGTAACAGCTTTACATTCCAGCCAAATAGTCTTCACGAAAGGCTCAATTTACTCTTAAAAATCAATAGGATATCAATATGTCTACTGTAACTGGCACCGTTAAATGGTTCAATGAAGCCAAAGGCTTTGGTTTCATCGAGCAGGAATCTGGTCCCGATGTATTTGCTCACTTCAGCGCTATTCAAGGCGACGGTTTCAAGACCCTCGTAGAAGGCCAGAAGGTCGAGTTCACTGTAACGCAGGGCCAGAAGGGTCCGCAGGCAGAGAACATCGTAGCAGTCTGAGCAAGATCGTAAACTGGTCTGCCTGGCAGATCAGTCTCCCGGCCCCTTCCGGGGTTGAGGAACAAGGAGGCAAGACCCTCGAGGTCTTGCCTTTTTTTGTGCCTGCTCAGGACCTCTTTATTCGCTGGCGTTAGCGTCCATTGGCGCATCGAGAATGGCTCTAACCTCGGCCAGGGTCGGTGTGTCCGGATCGATCTCGACCGTATTCCTGACGAGCCGGGCACGAGCGTAGACCTCGTCAACGCCACCGCGCAGAACCCGGATGGGAACGCCGCGTGCATCGGCCGCAATCACCCTGGCCTGCTCCATCGCTGCCTCGCTTCCGAATGCGCTCGATTGCGAAGAGATCGCTGCGAACATTGATTGCAGCTGTTCCTCCGGGGAAAGCTCGTCATCCGCAAGTGGCGTATGGCTCTCAATATACAACTCACCATTTCGCCACCCGGCAAGATACGGCTCGTTGATGATCCTCACGGGCTCGCCAATTTTGATCATCGAGTAAAGCATCTCTATGTTCTCTGGATAAAGCCGAACACAGCCGTGGCTGACGCGCATACCAACACCGTAGGGCTGATTGGTACCGTGAATAAGATAACCCGGCATACCGAGTTTCAGGACAAATTTTCCCAGCGGATTGTCCGGTCCCGCCGGCACGACGGCCGGTAACGGGTTGCCCGCCGCAGCGTGTTCTCGCCGCACTGAAGCAGGCACGTACCAGCTCGGGTCACGAGCTTTCGCGATGAGCTTCGTTTCCCCCAGCGGCGTTTCCCAGCCGACCCGACCGATGCCGATCGGATAGGTCATGACCTGGATCAATTCACCCTCTTTGACCGGTGGGTAATAGAACAACCGCTTCGATGCGATGTTCAAAATCACGCCTCGTTTAGGCACATCGGGCAACACAAATTGTGTCGGTAAGAGTATTTCGACGCCCTCGCCCGGTAGCCACGGATCGATTCCTGGATTGGCCGCCACCAGTTCGTCGTAGCCCAGCCCGTACTCGCGCGCGAGGTCAGAAAATGTGTCCTCTTCTCGACTCAGGACAATCTGTGGTTCACCGACAACCGACTGATGAACCGACTCCAGAAAAAATGCATTGCGACTGAGCGGCTCGAGTGGCACACGTTTTGATAGCGGTATCTCGGCTTCGGGCTCGGCTGCTGTTGTTTTCCAGCCCTCCATGAAACCATCGAACGTCGTACAGCCGGATAATGCCGCCGCTGACAGCGCCAGGCAGACAGAAAGATATTGGCGTAAGAATCGGGTCAACGGATAAGCCAGACGGTTCCAGTAACGCTGATTCTGGCAGATTTTGGTGGCAGACACTATGACCAGTCAGGAACAGGTCATTTGGATAAGTGGGACGAGCCTCCGCATAACTCGCAGCATGTCCGGAGGAACGATCTTTGCACGAGGGGCCGGTAATGCGGGCTAGCGCCGACAATCCGGATATTTGCCCTCTGCCTGCGCCTGATTGTACAAGGCGAGCGTCTTCGCATAGTGCGAAACCAGGTCATCAATTCGTGTATCACCGGACGGATGCGTCGACAGGAATTCAGGAATACGGGAAGTATTCGCCGCATTCATGTTTTTCCACAACTCCACACTCTGTCGCGGATCGAAGCCAGCCATGGCCATGTATTCCAGGCCGATGAGATCCGCCTCTGATTCCTGCTTGCGGCTGAACGGGTTCGACAAGCCGAACATGACGCCGGTAGACAACGCACCGTACGCCGCATTCGTATTCCGACCGTACGGGCCGCCGAGCAGAATGGCTGCAACGTCGATACCGAAACCGGTCACTGCCGCGCGCGACGCCCGTTCGTTGGAGTGGTGCGATGTAACGTGTGCAACTTCGTGGCCGATGACAGCCGCCAATTGATCCTGGTTCGCAGTGACGCTCAGCAGACCGGCTTTGACGACAATCTTGCCGCCGGGTAGTACGTATGCATTCACGTCGGGTTGATCAACGATGGCCAGTTCCCAGTACATATCTGCGGCTGGCCCGTCGAGTTCATCGACTATGGCGTTTGCCACGCACGCGACATAATCAATCGTGTCGCGATTGTTCACCAGCGGCACGGTTTCCCGAATGATATTGAATTGCCGGGCACCTTCCAGTTCCAGTGCCGCTTCTGATTTCAAAATCAGCTGGCTGCGCCCCGAAGGCGTTGTCGTACAGGATGCAATGACAACGGCACAACATGCGGTGTAGACAACTCGTTTCAGAAATTTTCTATTCATCGGTATTCCCTCAGGCCAGGTGGACATTATAGCGAAGTGCAACGACCTCGCGAAATCCCCTGCGTGTAGCGATTGCACTCACTTTTGAGACATCGAAAACCTGCGCGGGTTCCATTCCCAAATCGTCTTTTAGCGTGGCAGGCCCGCCTCAAATCGCCGTCGCCAGCCTGCGGCGTCGAGCTTCTCGAGCACCCCATCGACGCTGGCCATGAGTCGTTTCTGCAATGGTTGTTTCACTTTGAAGGCCAGGCAGTAGATATCGCGGTCTTTTACCAGTTCAGCCAACAGTTCATCGCTGGTCCTGATTTCGTCGGCCAAACCAAGTTCGAGGGCCTGCGTGCCGTACCAATGCTCACCCGTGGCGACCTTCGACAAATCGAGATCCGGGCGATACTCGCTAACGGCTGCCTTGAACAGAGTATGCACATCCTCGAGTTGTTCTTTCAGTCTGGCGCGGTCTTCGTCCGTGTTCTTGCCAAACATGGTGACATTGCGTTTGTAGTCACCCGCCGTTATCTGCTCGAAATCTACACCGTGCGAATCGAGCAGACGGTTGAAATTCGGAATCTGTGCAATCACGCCGATCGAACCGAGAATGGCAAAGGGTGCTGCATAAATCCGGTTCGCAACACAAGCCATCAGGTAACCCCCGCTGGCAGCGACCCTGTCGACACAAACCAGCAATGGAATTTCGCGTTGGCGAATGCGCGCAAGCTGTGACGCCGCCAGGCCATGTTCATGGACCACTCCACCATGATTGTCGAGGCGTACAATCACCTGGTCATCTTTCGTGGCCACTTCGAGAATAGCGCTGACCTCCTCTCGAAGTGATGGCACCGCACTGGCCTTGAGATCCCCTTTGAAATCGATGACAAAGCTTCGCGGTCGTTGCTCGTCGGATTTTGCCTCGGCCTTCAAGCGCCGTTTTTCCGCCTTCGCTTCGGCCTTCCATGCTTCTTTTTTCAGGATGACCCGGCGTAGCCCGTTTGCGAGTTCCTGGTACTTCTTGTTCAGGTTCTCAACTTCAAGGCCGTCCTGATGGCCTGCCTTACGACCAGCAGCAGCGGCCGCCGCTCCAATAACCACGACAATCGCTACAACAAACGTGATCGTCTTCAGGAGAAAGAGTCCGTACTCAATAAAAAATTCGCTCATGGGTTCTCTTGATTGCTGTTAGACGGCAATGCCGACATTGTTCTTTTGCAGTACCTGCTCGGCGCGGTAACTCGAACGCACCAGCGGGCCGGCGACGACTTCGATGAAACCCTTGTCGAGACCTTCCTGCCGGAATGCGTTGAATTCATCCGGCGTAATATATCGTTCAATCGCAAGATGATTGGGAGTCGGTCGCAAATACTGACCCAGGGTCAGGATATCGACATTGGCCTCGCGCAAGTCATCCATCGTCTGCCGAATCTCGTGATCTTGTTCGCCAAGACCCAGCATCAAGCTCGATTTTGTCAATACTTTTGGCCGAAACTTCTTGGCGTGCGCAAGAACGTCCATCGTCTGCGAGTAACTCGCGCGCGGATCTCGAACCGGGTGCGTCAGGCGTCGCACAGTCTCGATGTTTTGTGCGAATACTGCCAGGCCCGAGTCCACGACCTTTTCAACGTCACTCATGACACCGTTAAAGTCCGGTGTGAGCGCCTCAACCGCCGTCTGCGGGTTCATCTCCTTGATGGCCCGGACGCAGGCTGCGTAGTGCGCAGCACCACCGTCCGCGAGATCGTCACGATCAACTGACGTTATGACGATGTAGGACAGATTCATCAACTTGACCGCGCGCGCGGTATTGAGTGGCTCTTCAGCGTCCAGCCAGCCATGCGGATTGCCCGTATCCACTGCACAAAACCGGCAGGCTCGTGTACAGACTGAGCCCATGACCATGATCGTCGCCGTGCCATTGTTCCAGCACTCGCCGATGTTCGGGCACATTGATTCTTCGCAAACGGTGCTCAAGCGGTGTTCACGAACCGTCTGCCGAATGCCCGAGAACTTCGCTCCACTCGGTAATTTTGCCCGCAGCCAGCGGGGTTTGCGGCCAGCGGCAATTTCAGGCGTATCGCGGCGGCTCTTGATGCCGTCCTTGATCGCCGAAAAACCCAACGCCGTCGTGTATTTGCTGCCGGACGGGACAATCGGTATACCGCGAAACTGTTGGTTGCTGCTGGTCATGGATGAATGCGAATAGGCGTCAAAGATGCTCATTTTCGCATGAAATGCGGGCTGGATGCCGGATTTTATTCGTGCAAAAAAAATCCCGACTCGAAGGCCGGGATAATCAGGGGGGGGAAAATGGAAACGCCGGAGGATAAATGCTTGCTAGTGCAACCGCGACCAACTCACCAAAGTGACTGAATTACGTTGCAGATCAAAATTCTTTGCCAGTACAGCCTCAATATCAGCGGCATCCGTGTCATTGTCCATCGGCTGGCTGAGTTCAACCACGCCGCTGAACTCGTTAGCACCACGATAACTCGTGTCGCTCAATCTGAACTGGGTGTAGTACTTTGTGGACATGGCTCAAGAGTACTAAGGTCTCACATTACGATCTGTGAGCTACCGCGCAAAAATCGGCTTGGGCGGAACTAAAACCGAAAATGGTGACCCAATGCACAGTGGTCGCGTCAGCGTGCCTGCAATGCGCCGCGGATAATAGTCGCGATTCGCTGGCTGAGATAGATGAGCGTAGAATCGCTGCATTACGTCAAATTGTGTGGACAGTAAAGAGAGATGCGGCACAGAAAACGGGCCTTTGCATCGTTAATATGTCGATAATCGGCAATTTCGCCCCTAACTCGTTATTTTTTTATTTGGATTGGAACTACAAAATGGCTGCTAAAACCAGTTTTGTCGGATTAACCGCGCTTGCGCTCCTGCTTTTCGGAACGGCCACAGCGATGGCACAGGGCGAACTGCACGATACCTTCTTCAAGGACGCCGACGCTGCCCAGGAAGCCGCGAAAGCGGCTAGCGCAAAGTTGTTATCACCAAAGAATTTCGAACGGGCGACCCTCGCATATGAGGCCGGCGACAAAGGCCTCAACCGTGGACGTAATATTGCATACGTGCGCAACAAGACTGCCGAGGCGGAAAAATATTACAAGGCCGCGACCAAGGCCGCTGAACTTGCCAAGACCGTTTTGTCGCAAATCAGGAAAAGTCGTCAGGATGCTGCGAACGCCGAGGCACCGAGACTTTCACCCGAGATCTGGGACAAGGCACAGAAGAAGTTCGGTACCGCAATCCGTTACCTGGAACGCGGCGATCTGAAGCGGGCCAAACGCTACGATATCGAGGGCACCAGCCTGTACCGGGATGCCGAACTGGTGGCGATCAAGGCGCAGTACCTCACCGAGACCCGGCGGCTTATCAAGGCTGCGGACCGAGCCAAGGTTGACCGCTATGCACCGTTAACGCTGCGCAAGGCAAAGAGACTGCTGGCTGAAGCGGAAAAAGAACTCAGCGAAAACCGCTACGACACCGATCGCCCGCGCAGCCTGGCCAAACAGGCCAATTACGAAGCGAAGCATGCCATTTATCTTTCCGACGTAGTGCGCGATGTGCGCGGCAAAGACCTGTCTGTCGAACAATTGATTCTGCAATGGGAAACACCGTTGCAGGCTATCGCGGGTGCCGCAGATGTCTTGCCGGCCATGTCCGCCGGTCACGAACAATTGCAGGCAACGCTGGTCGAATTTATCGAGAACATGCAGAACCAGAATCAAAGCCTTGAACAGGAAACAGAGGAAAGCCTGGTGCGCCTGGGTGATATGGAAGAGGAGATCCGGGCACTCGACGAACGACTCGGCGGCGCGACAGCCGAACGAGCCGCTCTCGTGCAGCGCCTCGAAGCGCAGGCGCGTATCAAGGAGCAGTTCGAACAGGTTGAAAAAATGTTTACCCGCAGCGAGGCACGCGTGTTTCGGGAAGGCAATAACGTCATCCTGCGACTCGTCGGTCTGACATTTGACAGTGGCAAATCGGCGCTCCGTGCCGAAAGTTTTGATCTTCTTGCCAAGGTTGAAAGAGCCATCGACGTATTTCCGAACAGTGAATTGATCATCGAAGGCCACACCGACTCCTACGGCCTAGCCGAACTCAACCAGAGGCTTTCACAGGAACGTGCGGAATCGGTGCAGCTGTACATGGTTAACGCCATGCGCATTCAGAGCTATCGCCTGATCGCTACCGGATACGGTGAAACCCACCCGGTCGCCAACAACGAGACCGAATCAGGCCGTGCCAAGAACCGCCGCATTGATGTTGTTATCAAACCCAACCTGCAGCCGCTGGAGCAACAGATCAGTTTTAATAACTGAGGCCAGATCTCAGCGCTGCGCACACAACCAGTCTCTGACTTGCCGTGCGGTTACCTCATTGACGAGGTAACCGTATTCGGCATGTACATTCAGGACACCATTCAGACGGAAAAAGTTAAAGGTATCCAGATCCTCGATTTTGTCCAGCAAACCTAACGCCTCCATCTCACCGAAATCGTTCCGCAGTTCCATATCGAGCGCCGTCAATTCGCCAATTGCCGAAATATTGATCCAGCGGCGGATGTTATTCGGGTAGCGTTCTGCTCCCTTCTCGTCGCGTCCCAGCAGCCTCTCCTGAATGTAGCGCTGACCCAATGGGCTGCCCATTGTAATCAGTCGATCAATGGGAACATTCTGTTGCTGATCATGCGATAACTGCCAAAGGGCATCGTAGGCAATGACCGAGCCCATACTGTGTGCCAACAAAAGAATCGGACGACCCACCGAGGCTGCCGCTTCCAGCGGTATCTTCAGCAATCGACGTGTGCATTCCGCCACGTCATTTTCATTTTGCGTGTAACGCTGCAGATCGCGCAAATGTAATTCAAGGGTCTCATCGGCCAGCTTCGGTATGAGAAAAGGCAAGATGTCGCCCGCCTTGTAAATCGTGCGTAGCAGCCGCCGCTTCCACGATATGGCCTCCGCAATATCCTCCTCTGTCGGATCCTGTTGTTTCAGCAGAGCATTGATGCCGGGGAGGTCCAGGTTGATGTCTTGATGTTCCCCGTAAAAATCGTAGGTCCAGCTGACAATGTCGAAGCAATGCGCGCAATTCTGCAGCTTGGAAGCGGCTTCGGGATCAATGCGGCGAATGCCCTCAACGAGGCAGCGCAACAGCTCTCGCCGGTGCACCCGCGCTTCCGGCTTCGGCATCAAGCCGGGAATATAGATGATGAGCGGATCGGCTTTCACTGCGAAGAATCGATCCGGTCTATCGCCACCGCGAGCAGTTCGCGCAATTCAGTCACCGACGTTACGGTAGCATCCGGAGCGGGCAGATGTTCTGGCCACTCGGAATTATCTCGATTCATCCAGGCTGTCCTGAACCCCGCGTTGATCGCGCCAACAATATCCGTTTCCGGGTGATCCCCAACGTGCAATATTTCCTCCGGTTTAACCCCGGCCTCTTGCACGGCATTGCGGAAAATCAAAGGCTCGGGCTTGGCTGCCCCGGCACTAACTGCTGTAACAACAGCGTGGAAGTATTTTCGTATGCCAATCGTCTCAAGGTTGGCATTGCCATTCGTCACGGCAATCATCCTGAAACGCACCGATAATTCCTGCAATACGGGTATGACGTCCGGAAACAACTCAACTTTGTTGCGTGCCACATCAAAGACCGCGAACGCATCTTCTACGAAATCCGCTCGATAACCGACGGTGGCAGCCATCTCTGTCAGGACGGTCTTGCGCAAGAAACGGAAATCGTGCGCCTTGTCCGGATGGTCATCGATCACTTGCTGGCGCAAAGCAAGTGAGGCATCCGGGGTGAACGCGCCGGGAATTTTCGGGTAGTTGTCCTCAAGCCAGGCCCAAAGCTCCGCCTCCGCACGACGGATAACCGGGCCGATCTCCCACAAGGTATCGTCGAGATCGAGTGTAATTGCGCGAATACGGTGCAAGGCAATTCCTGACTAATGCGGACTCGCCATATTGTGGTCTGATAATGTACCTGTATTCAATACAGTCAATCATCTAATGGAACATCCACATGAAATATCTTCATACCATGGTTCGAGTCAGCGATCTGGAGGAGTCTCTGGCATTTTATTGTGACAAGCTGGGTCTGACGGAACTGCGACGATTCGAGAACGAAAACGGCCGTTTCACGCTGGTCTTTCTTGCCGCACCTGGCGATGACGAAGCGCAAGTTGAACTCACGTATAACTGGGATGCAGAGGAGTATGCGGGTGGCCGGAACTTCGGTCATCTGGCCTACGCAGTAACGGATATCTATGCAGTCTGCCTGCGCTTGATGGATGCCGGAGTAACGATCAACCGGCCACCACGGGACGGGCACATGGCATTTGTGCGTTCACCGGACGGCATATCCATCGAGTTATTGCAGGAAGGCGAAGCGCTGGCGGCGGCGGAGCCGTGGGCCTCGATGAAAAACAGCGGGGAGTGGTGATCGGACAAAGAGCTCGCGCAGGTTAGGGGTGCCAACAGATAAACGGAGCGTGACCTGAGGCGCGACCCCCTTTTTGCTAGGGCATTAACGGTGGCAATGTATCGACGATCGTGATTTCGGCCACTTCCTTGCGCACCGCGAATGACCGTAATGCCTTTGCCAGCGCATCACCCTGCCATTCCCCACTGGCCGAAGGGCCGTAAGAACCCCGTGATAACTGCCGCAATTGTGCATCGAGTGGAGCGGTCACTCGGTCGGCGATCTCGCCAATACTGCGCGGCGCATTGTCAGGCCACTGCAATCGGCCCCATTTAAGCAGCGTGGCTTTGACGGTCGCCGCGTCGCCGCCCAACGCCGCTTTGCGCGCCTGCTTGAGAAGACGCGACTGTTGTTTGTGAATCGGGGGTTCTTCGACGACGCGTGTCTTTGGCGCAGGCTTGCCTGACCACCACCACACGAGCATCGTCAATACCCAGATACCGGCAAGCACCTCACTCACCCGTCGCCAGAAATCACTGTGTACGACAATGGTTGCCGCCTCACTGTCGCTCGCTGATGCGTCAACCTGTGGCGTCGCTTGCGGCATCGGCGCATCCGCCGACGGCAGAATGACCATGGTGCGACCGGGCAATGTCGCCACCTTCCATTCCCCCGCAGAAATATCCCACCACGGCAGTTGAATTTCAGGCAACTCTACATCGCCGGGCACGATACCGATCATCGCGTATTGATCCGTGCGCGTCGCCAGAATGCCGCCGTCCACTGCGCGAACCTGCAATTCGGGCTTGTCGGGGTACACCTTGATGCTGCCCGGCACACTCAGGTCGATCAGTGGGATTTGTGTCGAGAGCTGTCCCAGCGCGGTGACCTGGACATGCCGCGTAATCGGTTCACCCGCCGGCATGGCGTCCGGTTCCCGCGACCATTCTTCGCTGAGCGTTACTGCTTTCGCCGGTAGCCAGGCAGCCCGGGGAAACTCGCTCGGCGGTGGAGGAATCGGCTTGATATTGATAACAATTGGCTGTGACTGAAACACCTTGCGGCCGGTAATGCGCCCGTCGCGCAGGACACGAGCTTCGAAGCGTGCCGGCTCAATGCGAATCTCGCCCGATTGCTGCGGGAAAAGTGCATAAATCCGCTCAACAACATTGTAGCTCTTGCCGTTTAACAGGGCTTCGTAGCTACGCTCCTCGCCGGCCCCTTGGATCAGCACGTCGACACCCTTTATCTCGGGTTCGCTGAGTCGTGGTTGGCGGGTGGCGACCGCGCGATACACTTTGACTGTGTAGAGAATCTGCGCCTGCACGTAACTTTGTTCGAAATCCACATCTGCCGCGACAAAAATATCCGCTTCGCCCGGCGCAGTCTTGGACTGCGGCAAAATCGTGATGTCAATCGGCTCACTATGCTCGGCACCAATGATGATCGACGGAATCACCAGGTTGCCGGCCCGCTTTGCCATCAGCACATAGGTCCAGGTCCTGCTGCGTGTGATCTGGCCGTTCACAATGGTGGTGTTACTGAGTTGGCTGCGAGACCCCACGTAGAAATCTGTATCGAGCGCGCTCGCGTTTGGCGCAACATCAATCGCGGTATCGACCAGCACCTTCAAGGTGAAGGATTCGTTTAGCTCAACTTTGACACGATCGATACTCGCAATCACTGCCGCATTCGCCGCAATGATTGGCGCACAGGCTAATGCCAGCAGCAGACAGAATCCGGCCGGGAAAGCCTTTTGTCTCGCCATTAAAAACTCCGTCACCATGGCTGCACCTCGTCATCGGGCCACAGATTATTGCCGTCCTGATCTCGCCCCTGGCGTTGATACTGATACCTGAATTTTCGACGCAGCAGGCCACCCGGATCGTTGGGTATACGCCTGAGCCACTGTTCCATCGCCTGTTGCTGCTCCTGCGCGCGCCGCTGAGCTTCGGCCTGGGCCTGGCTGGGTTCCTTGTCTTCGTCACCTTCACCCGCCTGCTGTTCCGCCTCTCGCGCGGCGCGCTCAAGTTCACGCTCGATCGCTGCAAGGTCTTCGTCGCTCGTTTCCTGGTCACGAGACGATTCGTTGCGGTTCTCGGATTCGCTGCCAGGATCGCCATCAGCACCTTCTTCGCCCGACTGATCCGACTCACTGTCGCCCTCGGATTGCTGACCACCGCCACCTTCTTCCGAGGATTGTTCGTCACCTTGCTCACCACTTTGTGAGTCTTGTTGCTCCATCATGTCCTTGACCAGATCGCGATTGTAGGCCGCATCCGCAGCGTCCGGGTTCATTTCAAGGACGCGCTCCCAGGCATCGATGGCCGGTGCAAACTCTCCCATGCGAGCGAGCGCATTACCGAAATTGTACAGACTGTCCGTGTCGTCGTAGCCTGCAAATCGTTGCGCACTACCCGCGTATTCGCTGGCACGATAGTGCGCAACAGCCTCCCACAACGGATCATCGAATACGGCAGCGGCTTCTGCCGCATTACCGTCCGCAAGTAACGCACGCGCTTGCTGATCCGGGGTCTTCCACAAATCAAGCCAATCAAAAGCGTAGGCAGGCTGTGGAACCGGCAGCGCGCAGAGGATGAAACACAAAACCCATCCACGCCGGAAAGCCAGCGCAGCCAGCGGCACCAGCAGGAGCAAGAGCCAGGGCCCCTCTTCCTGCCACTGGTCGGTTGCCAGCGTTTGATCGGTTTCCGCACCGCGGCCCACCTCACCCGACAGTAAGAATTCGAGATCGCTGTCATCGGCGGTCAGGGTCGCGTAACGGCCGCCACCCGCCGCAGCCAGGTCCTTAAGTCCATTGATTTCAAGCTTCGGCACCGCAAGCTGCCCGGATCGATCGGTGATGAAGCCGCCGCCCGGGCGAGGTATCGGCGCGCCTTCGACGGTACCAATGCCAAGCACCGACAGGGAGTAGCCTGCTGCCCGCAATTCTTCAGCGGCGCGCTCGGCACTGGGAGAAGACCCGCCGTCCGTCATCAGGAGAACTTCGCCAAAACGGACTCCGGCCTGCTCGAGTAATTTTTGACCCTTGTTGATGGCTGCCGGCGGATAGCTGCCACGGCTTGGCATGATATCGGTACTCAGGCTGTTCACCAGTGCCGCGACCGTGTCGGAGTCGGTGGTCAGCGGCGTGACCGTAAATGCATTGGATGAATAAACGATGAGGGCCGTCAGCCCGCTCTTGCGACGCTCAAGAATATCGAGAATTTTCAGTCGCGCCCTTGTCAGGCGGCTGGGGCTCACATCCTGCGCATCCATTGAACGCGACAGGTCCAGCGCCACGACGATCGCTTGTTCGGAACGGAATACGGGTTGCTCGACACGATCCCAGCTCGGACCTGCCATCGCCAGTGCTGCAAGCACACCGCCGAGCAACACCAGCCACCACCGATATCCGCTGGCCTTGACCTGCTCCCGCGACAAAACGTAGGGCGCCAATGCAGGATCGACAACCCGTTGCCAGCTGCCGGGCGAGAGCTGGCGGCGCGCAAACGTCAGCGCAATAATCGCCACAACGGGCAGCGCCCAAAGCCACTCCGGTCGAAGCCAGTGAAATTCAGCCGGCATGCATCCTCCCCTTTACGAACTCCAGCAATCGAGCAGGCTTGAATCCGGTCAGTAAATTGAAAAACGACAGCAGCAAAACCAGGCCAAAGGCGCCACCGAGCGGCCAGTAGAAGAGTGTTTTGACCGGTCGAAATCCGGCTTCCGGTTCTGCCACCGGCTCAATCTCGTCGAGGAGGCGATAAATCTCCTGCAAGCCAGCGGTGTCTACTGCGCGAAAATAACGCCCGCCGGTCTGCTGCGCGATTTTCGTCAGTGTTTCCTCATCCAGGTCGGCAGACGGATTCACGCGGCGCATGCCGCCGATAATCGAGGACACCACCATTTGCTCCGCACCGATGCCGATCGTGTAAATCCGCAAGCCAATCTGCGCCGCGAGTTCCGATGCCTTGATGGGATCCACCTCGCCCGCCGTATTGGCGCCGTCCGTCAGCAAGACCAGCACATGGTCTTCGCCGGCCGCATCCTGCTCGTAGATTCGCTTGACCGCAAGCGTGATGGCATCGCCAATGGCGGTCTTTTCACCGGCCAGGCCGATGAACGCCTCCAGCAGCAGAATTTTTACGGTTTCCCGGTCCAGCGTCAGTGGCACTTGCAAGTAAGCCCGCTCACCGAACAGGATCAAGCCAATGCGATCGCCTTCGCGGCGGCCGATGAAATCGCTGGCAACCGCCTTCGTCGCCGTCAGCCGATCAACGCGACGACCGCCGAGCTCGAAATCTTTCGCGTCCATGCTGCCGGACAAATCCACCGCCAGCATCAGGTTGCGACCCGACACCGGCACTTCGAGTTCATCGCCGATGTGCTCCGGTCGTGCGCTTGCCAGCACCAGCAACAGCCAGGCAATGACCGCCAGCCAGAGCCGCCAGTTCAGCAGCAGCTCAACCTCGGAACGATCCGCCAGCACGGCAAAGCCTGACAAGCTGGGCACCTTCAGCCCGGCATCGGTCGTGCCCGAAGCCGCCGGAAGCAACCATCGCACCAGCAAGGGCAAGGGCAACATGAGCAGCATCCACGGCCAGGCGAGCGACCACATCAGCCCGCACTCGCGCTAATTGGAGTTTGCAAACGCTTGTAAACAGCATTGATCAGACCATCGATGTCGACGCCCTGAGCTTTGAGTTCGGGATTGCGATACGGCAAGGACTCGATCATCCTTCCCGCTCCCTCCGAAAATGCCTTGTCGTCCATTCCCTGATCGAGCCAGTCCAGCCAGCGTTCCCCAGCCAGTCCCGCGACCTCGCTGCGCGGCGCGTAAGCAAGCATCGCGCGCCGCAGTAACTCGGACAGGTCGATGCCCAGGCGTTGAGCATTGCCGTTTTGTTGATACGCCTTTTTCAATTGCGCCAAACAACGCAGTGCGGCACGCCGTGGCTTGCCCGCACGCCAGCGCAGCAAGGCTCCATACAGCAACCAACCAAGGCCGGCCACCGTGAGCACCAGCAACACCCACCAGCCCGGCGCCAGTGGCCACCAGCTGATTTCCGCTGGCAAATGCAAGTCTCTCAATGGTAGCTGCGCAGGGTCCATATCAATTAGTGGCTGCGGCGGCCCAAGGCTTTCTGCATCGTTTCGACGGGATCGTCGTTGCTCGACAGGCTCATCAAATGAATGCCGTAACGCTGGCAGAAGTGCTCGAGCGCTTCCTGCCGCTGAGCGAACTCATGCTTGTATTTTTCGCGAGCGCTGCGTGCGTAGGTGTCTATGGCCATTTCGGCCTCGGCGCTGACCAGGCGATAGCGACCCGGCGGTGGCAATTCACGCTCCAGGCGATCGCTGACAAAAACGGCCAGTACTTCGTTGTGCCGTGCAATGCCCGCGAGGTGCGACTGCGGCATTTTACCAAAGCCAAGAAAGTCGCTGATGACAACCACCAGGCTGCCGGGGCGCGCAACGCGACGCAATGCGCCCATCGCCTGTTGCAAGGGTTCCTCAGAGCTCTTATCCGCCGATTGCACCGTATGCTCCCAGTCCGGATGAGTCACCAGTTCGTGCAAGTAATGCAATGCGGACTGGCGGCCTAATCTCGGCTTGAGTTCACGATGCGTCGTATCACCGAAGACGATGCCACCGAGTCGGTCACCGCGATGGTGTGCGGCCCATGCAATCAGCGCTGCAGCGCGACTGGCGTTGACCGATTTAAAGCAACCTTGAGTTGCGAAGTGCATATTGCTGCGCAGATCGACCATGATGAGCACCGGTCGCTCCCGTTCCTCCCGAAACAGCTTCGTATAAGCCTGGCTGCTGCGGGCCGTGACACGCCAGTCGATGTTGCGCGGGTCGTCTCCCGGCTGATAAGGACGCGACTCATCGAACTCCATACCGCGTCCTTTGAAATGCGACACATAGGCACCCGCCTGCAGCGAGTTGATGTGCAGAACATCCAGCGGGATAGTCCGGGCAGCCCCACTCAGGCGAATCAATCCCTTCTGGCTAACGCTCACCGGAGACGCATCGTCCGGCAGTTTATCGTGGCGCATCATGCGAAAAGCCTGATAATCAATCGCTTCACGACTCGCCAAACCCCTCAATATCGACAGCGTGGATCATTAGGGAACGCCGACACCGTCTAGTACCCCTTCGATAATCGAGTTTGGACTGATGCCATCCGCTTCTGCTTCAAAACTGAGTACAAGACGATGCCGCAACACGTCCGGCGCCACATTCTGGATGTCTTCAGGCGCAACGAAGTCGCATCCCCGGAGCCAGGCGCGTGCGCGTGAGGCGCGATCGATTCCCATGCAGGCTCGCGGGCTGGCGCCGTAAAGAATTTGTCCCTGCAGCGACTTGTCGACCTTGCCCGGATCGCGCGTCGCGACCACGATGTTAACGATATATTGCTCCAGTTCGTCGGCCAGGTGCAGGCGCAAGATCTGTTGCCGTGCATCCATTACCGACGCCTGCGAAAGCAGTTCCGCCGGCACGAAGGCGTCGCGTGTGCCGGCTTTGGCTTCTTCGCGATTTAAAATCAGGATGCGGCGCTCATCCTCAATCGTCGGGTAACCCACCTCGATGTGAAACAGGAAGCGATCAAGTTGCGCCTCGGGCAGCGGATAGGTGCCCTCTTGCTCGATCGGGTTCTGCGTCGCCATGACCATAAACAGGTCTGCAAGCTTGTAACTCTTGTTACCGACGGTGATCTGGCGCTCCTCCATCGCTTCGAGCAAAGCCGATTGCACTTTCGCCGGCGCACGATTGATTTCGTCGGCGAGAATAAGATTGTGAAACAACGGCCCTTCCCGAAACTCGAAAGTACCCTCCTGCGGGCGATAAATCTCCGTACCCGTCAGGTCGGCCGGCAAGAGGTCGGGAGTAAACTGAAGACGCTGAAAATCTCCCTCCAGGCTGTCGGACAACACCTTGATTGCGCGTGTTTTCGCAAGCCCCGGCGCGCCCTCGACCAGGATATGGCCATCACACAGCAGCGCGATCAACATGCGATTGATCAGATGCGACTGGCCGATGATTAATTTGCTGGCATGGGCTTCGAGCTGCTGAAATTGTTCCAGGACGGTCATCAAGGACTCCGATGGTGAAAATGGCGTGCCATTGTAGAGAGGATGCAGCGACAGTCCAACTGCTGACAGCGATTATCAGCGCTGTCATAAGCCCAAGTCGACTCGCAGGTATGTGTCATCGGCGGCTCGTTCCAGTAGTCTTACGTATTGCGCGACAACCGTACGACCACGAAGACCGTCAGACATTGCATATTATCTTCCAAAATCACCGCTGCCGGGGCCGTGTTGTATCGAGATACGGCAGACTGACGGCCATCATGCTCCTCGCGGCTCAATCCGGGCACGTGCAGGAGATGTCGTCACCGTTGGCGGGCGTGCCACCATGCGGGCCCGAGGGGCGACTCACGGTGGCTTTGTACGGTGGCATTCGTGCCAAGCTCGACTGGGCGGCAGCAGATCTCGAATGCCTTGGTATGCCACGGCCCAATAATGAAGGTGCGCGGCTGCGCTTTGCCGGCACAACCGACATCGCCGGTGAGACCCGGCGCATTGCCATTATCATCAGCTTGCCGGAGCTCAAGCGCGGCCAGCCTGTGCAGGAAACGCCAGCGAATATCACCATCATGGAGGAAGACGGCGGTCGCTTTTTCAGCAGCAGCGAGGCGTCTTTCTGTTTGAGTGACATCATCGAACAAGAACAGGATGCTGAAGGGAAACCCGACGAGTACCGCATCAGCGGTATTTTATACTGTGTCGCGGCCCTGGCGGAATTGAATGGGACCGGCGGCGTGTCGCTGGGCGACCTGAGATTCTCCGGTGAGCTCGACTGGCAGCCGCCGGAATGAGAACTCTGTGGGCTTGCAAATACTGATGACCCGTGCTTTATCCCGTATCGCCGCGACCGTGGTCCTAGCTTTCTTGCTAAGCGGCCAGTCCTACAGCATCGCCGATCTTGATTCTGCCTTCGGCAAGGACACGCTTGTCATTACAGCGTCGGCGCATGCGTGTCATCGCTTCGACGTGTGGCTTGCGGTCACCAGCAAGCAGCACGCACGTGGGCTGATGCACGTCAGATACCTGGCTGCCGGCGCGGGTATGCTGTTTGTTTACACCGCAGCCGAGCGCCGATCGATGTGGATGAAAAACACCTATATTCCACTCGACATGCTGTTTATACGGCGCGATGGTACGGTGTCGTCGCTGGTCTCCAATACGGAACCACTCTCTTTGCGCAGCATCAGCTCCATCGAACCCGTGACGTTTGTGCTGGAGTTGAATGCCGGTGTTGCGGATCGACTGCAGATCGGGGCCGACAGCCAGCTGTCCTGGTCACAAGACCCGGGCGATTGACTCCGCAAGATACGCAACGTTCTGTTCGGTAATCCCCGCAACGTTGATGCGCCCGAAACCTTCCATATAGATGCCGAAGTCGGATTTGAGACGCGTCACCTGCTCCGGGCTGACACCCAGGTAGGAAAACATGCCATTCGCTTTGCCGATATGAGAAAAATCATGTGCGGGCGCATGCTCCTGAAGCGCATCGACCAGCATTGTCCTGACCAATTTCAGTCGATCGCGCATGTCGCCCAGTTCAGCCGCCCACTCCGCACGCAGCTCTGTATTGCGCAAAATATGGCTGACAACGGCAGCGCCATGATCCGGCGGTACCGAGTAGATTGTGCGCACAATCTGACTCGCCTGGCTGTATACGATTTTGCTGCTGGATGGGTCGCTCGACAGAATCGACAAAGCACCCACACGATCGCGATAAAGCCCGAAATTCTTGGAACAGGAACTGGAGACGACCATCTCGGGTACGCGCCCCGCCATCATCCTGATTGGCTGAACGTCTTCATCGATACCCTTCGCCAGGCCCTGGTAAGCAATATCTATAAAGGGCAGCAAGCCGCGGTCAACAATAATATCCGCGATCTGCCGCCACTGATCACTCGACGGATCGACACCCGTCGGATTGTGACAACAACCGTGCAATAACACGAGATCGCCCGATGGAATTTTGTTCAGCGTCTTGAGCAGGGCATCAATGCGCAGGCATTTTTTGTGCGCGTCATAATAAGGGTATGTATCAAGCCGGACCCCGGCACCGCCCAACAGCGGCACGTGGTTGTTCCAGGTAGGATCGCTGACCCACAGCGTTGCGTCGGGCTTCGCTCGCAAGATTAGTCCCGCCGCAACCCTCAGGGAGCCTGAGCCACCCGGCGTCTGCAGTGTTGTGATGCGACCGCTTGCCGACGAGTCAATGCCGAATATCAGGTCTTGCATGGTCTCGTTAAAGACCGGGTCGCCCGCCGATCCCGTGTATGCCTTGGTTTGCTGATGATCGAGAATGTGCCGCTCCGCCTTCTTCACCGCGGAGAGGATGGGTGTCTTGCCGTGCACATCGCGATACACGCCAACGCCCAGGTCCACTTTATGCTCACGAGGGTCGTTCCGGTGCTCCCCAATCAGCTTGAGAATAGCGTCAGGCGGCAGCGCGGTCAGGGCTTCAAACAACGGGAGTCTCCAGCGCCATCCAACATCGGTGCGCGCCGCGCATTGTACACAGAGACTCGAAATGCTGCACAGGAACGAACGACTTCGGCGCTGGAGTCGTATAACCGGGGGAAAACATCAAGGCCCCGCGTAGCACGGGCACGATGGCCTGCTACGGCTTGGGTGCCCAGACGGCACACCAGCCGTTTGCGTTAACGAGTTTACCCGGAAAAATCTGACACGGACGCCATGCGTCACCATCCGCTCCCTGGATGAGCGCGCAATTCGCGCAGATCTGATTTTCGGCTGGATTGGCGCGGGATGCCGGATCCACCGAACTCGCGTCGTCGGTGTACTTCATCGACGCTGCAACGGGATCGCTTTCATCAAGGTGCGGCATGTCTTGCGCCATGGCTTCAGCACCTGGACGAATTACGCACCCAGCGGCGGCGGCGGCCGACAATTTCAAAAATTGGCGTCTTGCAATTTTACTCAATGGAATCTCCTTGGTTCTTAAATAGTCGCCTGCCCGAATTCGAGCGAGACGTATTTTAGTACAAATACTTTTCTTTGAGGGGTTTGCGAATGGTTCCCATTGCCAACGCCCTCGGACCCTGGAACCCACTAAAATGCGGCGTTTATTATAGCAACTGAAGCTGAACCACGGCAGAACGAGTTTGGCCGCGAAAGTCGATATTGCAAGGACAGACAGGCGCTATTGCCCGATCAGCCTGCCAAAGTGGCTGGCAAATGCAACTGCACGCGTTACGATAGGTCACATTCTACTCGGACGGATCGTGAGGAAGAAACCCATTGCGCTCAACCAGCCCGTCTCACCTCAGGTCGAGATCAGCCATTTTCACTCCGCTTTTCCTGTTGCTGTGCTACTGCAACGTCAGCTCGGCTCAGGTTGTGCACGATTATGTCGTGACGGTCGACGCAACATTGAGCCGCCTGTCGGTTGAAGCGCGATTTGCAACATCGGTCCGCCGCGTCGCTGCTCGCGCAGCGGATGCGGGTGACGTGCTGATGACAGCACAGGACTGCGACACGGGCCAACAAATACGCGTTCGCGGTCGTCGTTTGGTTTTGCCGGTCGCCGGTATCGAGTGCCTGCGATACAGCGTGAACCTGGAGCGTGCCGCCCGGAATGAGCGCCGCAATGCGTCCCTCTCGCCTGAAAACATTATCGTCTCACCCGCCGTCTGGTTGTGGCGCCCGTTGCTGGATGAGTCCACGAAAATTCGAGTCCGTTTCATCTTGCCCGATGGTGTGCGTGTTTCGGTGCCGTGGCCACAAGAGAGTGACAATTCCTTTCTTCTTGGTCGTTCTCCGGAAAGTGCCAATGCGACGGCCGTGTTTGGCAACTTCGAATACCATGAACTGAAGGTCCCCGCAGCGACTCTCCGCGTGAGCCTGGTCAAGAGCAGTTCCGGGATCGACACCGACATAATACTCAACTGGCTTAAGGCGGCCGCGACGGACGTGACCCTGGCCTATGGACGATTTCCCAATCCGTCGCCACAAATTATCGTCCTGCCCGTGGGCGACCGAGGCAGAAATGGCCGCAGCGGCTCGCATAGCGACAGAGCCGTTCGTTTTGGTCGCGTCGTTCGCGATGGCGGAGAATCCGTGGAGCTCTTCGTCAATCACCGCATGCCGCTGGAGGATTTTCTGGCAGACTGGACGGCAACGCACGAGTTCAGTCATTTGATGCTGCCTTATATCAGTCGCAAGCATAAGTGGATTTCGGAAGGCTTCGCGCAGTACTACCAAAATATTCTGCTGGCTCGCTCCGGTGCGTATGAGCCTGTCCATGCCTGGCAAAAACTCTACGAGGGACTGGAACGCGGTCGTAAGTCGCGCCCGGAATTGTCGCCCAACGATGCGGCCGCGGGTAAGCTTCGCGATAGCCTGATGAAAGTGTACTGGAGCGGTGCGGCGCTGGCGCTGTTGGCAGACGTCCAACTGCGCGAGCGATCCAGCGGCGAGGAATCGCTCGACCTTGCGTTGGACAAATTACAAGCCTGTTGTTTGCCCGCCGATGAAGTCTGGACGGGTCCGGAGTTGATGACCAAACTCGACTCCATGTTGAGTTCGCCGGTCTTCATGCCGCTGTATCGCCGCCACGCCGACACCCCAGGCTTTCCCGATGTGATGGGCACCCTGGCGCGACTCGGCGTGCACATTGCCGATGGCAAAGTCGAACTAAGTAGCGATGCCGACCTCGCCGATATTCGGTCATCGATGACAAAGATGGACCCACAAACAGCGCGTTGGCGCCAGCAGCTTGCCGTCAATCGATCGGTATCGACATCACGGTGATATATATTCAATCATCGGAATAACAGGCGGAATTCATCATGACGGGTGCGAGCACCGTCGTCGAAATCAGTAAGCTTCGCGGCGCCCAAACGATTCAGATCGAGGACAGCGTGGCCGTATAGGAACCGCTGGAGCTGCAACTCTGCTCTCGCACTGCGCTGCTGCCCGGTACTATTGTAGGGATCGCCGCCAAAATCCTTGTCATCGGCCAGCGTCAAAACCTCGACTGCCTGCGGTCAGAAAAACGCTACCGTTGGTCAGGTACCCGCCGCTTATCCGTCATTGTACTGCCGACTATCCGGCGCCATGAGTTGGCGAAGGCATGCCCGGCGGTGAGGCCGGGATTTTTTCTGTCAATAATCGCTGCCGAACATTTTGTCACCCCACCCATAGCGTATGCATCCAGCGTCAGGGGCACGCGCTCACTTCTTGTTCAATTTCGTGAACTTCGAGCCCTCAAGCGTCAGGTTGTACATCAGTCCCTTGGAGTTAAACACGAAGCCGACTACCGGGTCCTTGATGTTTCCCGTATCAATCGACTTTCCGGCACCGATATCGATCAACGCGACCGAACCGTCGATACCAACTTTCCAGCCGGAGCTGTTGCGAAATTTTTCAAGCGACTCTTTGGTCATGAAAGCAATCAAAATGGCCTTCGCCTGGGCACCGAGCTGAAAGCCGATCGAACCGGCTGAGGTGCGGTAGTAATCTTCTGTTTTGCCGCCGATACGCAGTGCTCCCTCACCGGTCTCACCACCAATGCCGATGCCAACTTTGATCACACGGGGGAAAACCAGAATGCCCGCTGCCTGGTTCAGAAATACATCTGCGCCGTTTACATCGGTCTTGAAGATTTCGAGCGTCTTGTCGACCTCGACATCGATTTCAGCGCCCGAGGCTGCGTATGAAGATGCCGGCACGACAAACATCGCAACGGCGAATAACGTACTGGCACTGAGCGTCAGAATTTTCATAATTTCATTTCCCATCGTCAATTTCGGAGTGTCTCGGCTACACAATGATAGCGCAACAATGCACCAAGGTGTGCGCGGCCGGAATATTGCCGGAATCAGGCTGAAGGTGAGCTGAACGGAACACGCAGGACTGATCATTGCTCGCTCCAGAGCCCGGCAAGACACCGGTGGCATCTCTTTTCCGGCGTTTTTCCAGCCCGGACTATGGCTTGGAGATCTCCATGAACGTCAATATCATGGCTAGCAGCGTTTTCGTCAATTGTGCAGCGCGCCGGCCCTCATACCGCCCAGAGTCCTCATCCATGTAGCCGCGCTGGGCCAATTCCAGCTGAATGGCGTATTGATTTTTCTCGGGAGAACCGTAATTGCGCGTAATAAATCCGCCGCGAAACCGTCCGTCTGTCACCGTGGAGTAAGTCGAGGACATCGCGATTGCCGCCACAGCATCGCGTACGTGTGCCGGACAGCTGCCGCCGTTGTTGGTGCCAATATTCAGTATGGGCAATTCACCGGGAAAAAGTGACGGCACGTGACTGGGTATCGAGTGCGCATCCCACAAGAGCGCATATCCGAACCGCTCTTGCAGCTGTTGCAGACGGCCCTCCAGCTGTTCGTGATAAGGCTGCCAATAGGCCGCGACGCGCCGCATTCGTTCAGCATCGGATACAGCGCTTCCGTCCCGATAGATGTCCGCTCCACTAAATGTTTTCGCCGGGCATAAACCGGTTGATACCTGGCCTTTATAGAGTGCTTCGTCTGTCGACGACCGATTCAAGTCGATGACGTAACGTGAATAGGTCGCGACGATCATGTTGGCCTTTAATTCATTGCAGAATTCATACAATCGGGCGACATGCCAATCCGTATCGGGAATCGCCAGGGCCGCAGGCGTCATCCATTGCGCGATGTCCGGCGGAATCTCGCGGCCATCGTGCGGCACGCTGATCAACAGCGGTGAATCGCCATCGTGAAACTCGAAACAGTCGCTCATTAACCAAAGCTCGGCAAGATCGCCCGCGCCTGCCCCACGAATATCCCTGCATCGACCATGTCCGACACGTCCGCAATTTCGCCCGCCAGCGACCGGTCCTGCTTGTACGGTGGCGATACCGCACGCAGTTCTTTAATGAAATTCTCCAGCATTTCGGAGCTCTGCTGCGGATGATGAAAATCAATGCCCTGTGCAGCAGCCAGCAATTCAATGGCCACGATATCATCGGTATTGTCGAGCATCGCGTGCAGGCGATTTGCCGCGAATGTCGCCATGCTCACGTGGTCTTCCTGATTTGCTGACGTCGGCAGGCTGTCCACTCTGCCATGTTGTGCGAGAGATTTGTTCTCCGAGGCGAGTGCC